>JANZPQ010000197.1:0-9129 GCA_038040945.1 Desulfobulbaceae bacterium
AACCATCCAGGAAGTGCTGGCAGTTATTTTTGATGAAACCGTTGCCCGAAAACAACGGTGATATTGAGATAGCACAACCGGCATAAAAATCTGTACCTTTCTCAAAAAAGCAAGGAGGAGACAATGGACTTCAAGGAACATGTGGAAACAGCATGGCAGAACACCCTGAAATTTATCGGGCCGGTTCTGATCCTGACCCTGGCGCACATTCTGGTCAGTGTCTTCAGCCTCGGCATCCTGGCCCCGGTGGCCACAGCCGGATATATGCAGTCACTGCTCTTGGCCCTGCGGCATGGAAGAGAGCCGGAGGTGAAAGATCTTTTTTCCGAGATGCGACTGTTCCTCCCTCTGCTTCTTTTTGGCTTTCTGGTCATGGCCGCCCTTCTGATCGGCTTTACCCTGCTGATCGTCCCAGGCATTCTCATCACTGCCTCTCTGGTCTTCGGCGCCATCTACATGGTACCGCTGATGACCGACAAAAAAATGGACCTCATGGGCGCGCTCAAGACCTCCTGGGAAATGGCTACGAGAGAGCCATGGACCGACCAGATCATCCTCACCCTGCTCTATCTGGTCATCATGTCGCTGGGAGCCAGTGTGGCCGTGGCCGTCTTATTCAGCCAGCCGCTGGCCACCTTCCTTGTCCTCTCTGTTTATGAGGAACGCCTGCAACAGAATCAATCTCTTGCCCCTCCAACCTCTCCACCAGTACCACCAGCAGCTGGATAGTCACACCCCCTCCATTCTTCTCTTCTTGCTCGCACCAGTGCGAGGATAGGATTTTAAATTCTGTCCTCGCACTAACATTAAACTGCAAGCACTTTATCGAGTTCTTCGGTCAGATAGCTCAGATGCTTGGCCTCCTCTTTGGCCAGAAAGTCAAAGAGCTCCCTGCTTTTTCCATCTTCACTCCTTCTGGCCAGACGGGTGTAGAGATCCAGAGCCTGAGCCTCAAGCATCATCCCCAGTTGCAGAATATTGTTCAGAGTATCAATCTGCGGGCCAAAATGAGCCAGAATCTGCTGTCGATCCAACCCTCCCTCTAAAAGCCCTGCCTCATCACTTCCTGCAAAGTCATCGGGTGCAAACATGGCCATAAGCATTGTCTTATGCCCCTCTTCAAAGCTGGCTAGACGCTCCAGGAGCTGCCTGCTTTCCTCATGGGTAACACTGCTCACAAGACCAAGGTAGAGTTGTCGCAGTCCCTCTTCCATGGCATAGGCCATCTGAAAGACATCGCTGTACTCCCTATCCATGAAAAATTCCACACCCTGCAGCTCCCCGCCACCAACCTTTTCCCCTTTCCAGGCGATGATTCCACCGCTCATATTGTACACATCCTTAAAACCTTCGGCCAACAAAAGTTGACAGGCCGCCTTGCTGCGTACGCCTGAATGGCAGTAAACCAGCAAAGGTTTCTCCCGGTCCAGTTCAGCAACCCTGGTCGTCACTTCTTTCACTGGCATGAGCAGGGCACCGGCCAGATGGCCCTGCTCATATTCCTTGGGTTGCCGCACGTCAAGGATCTGGTAGGATCCTCCGGGATGGCTATTCATAAATTCCCTGGCCTCTTCCGGGCTCATATTGGCCCCAGGGGTAAACAAATTTTTCCAGTTCATGCCATCAACTCCTCATACATCGTTTCATTATAGCCCACATAACAGACCTTCCCTACCTGTAAGGTGGGGGCACGCAGATTTCCGCTACGACCCAGGACGTCGCGCATAAGCAGATCTTTGGATCCAGGATCAGGTACATAAACCTGCACCTTCTTCCCTTTGCCGACAAAAACCTTTTCGGCCTGCCTCAATCTTTCCCAGACCTTTTCGGCCTGAAGCGCCTCTTTTTTTGCATCAATCTCAACCGCTATCTCGACCTGATCCTGCCCGAGAGCCTCCCGGGCCTTGCTGCACGATGTTCAACCTTTACGAAAATATGCCCATTCAATCTTCATCCTGGCAACCTCATCTATGGTATTGAATAATTTCCATTCCACTGACGCCTCAGCACAAAAGTTCTGCACAAGCGGACGCCACAAATGTCCCATCATCGTATTTTCATAAGCCAGACAAGTCATGGCGTGGAAAGAATAATCTTGCCATGTGGTAGTTATATAAGTATAAAATACGATGGAATTAAAAAATATACCATTCATATCTTCTTCTGGATACCAGAAGAAGATATGGAGGATGCCAGCTTGACCAATTGACTGTTTTCAAACATCAATTCATTTATCTTCAGAGAACAGGTTGAATATTAAAAAAGGAGGCTTTTCATGGATCGTAAATTCGGGGGCAAGATAGCAATCAGTGCTGTTATCCTCGGCCTTGCCATGTTTGTGTTCAACACCTTCAGCACTACTCCCGATGTGACCAAAATACTGTTACCAGCAGTACAACCCTCGGCCACAGCCCAGGAACTGCTGAAAACTGTTGTTCTTGCCCGTTCCGAGATCGCAGTGCAGGAAAAAGGACATCTGGCCCGCGCCGCTTTTGCCATTGATAACAGCAGCGATCATGACATAAAAAATATTGAAATTCTCTGCACACTGCTCGATGCTGCTGGAGCGGAGCAGGGCAGAGACAAATGGGTCATTTATAATACCGTCAAGGCCCATAGCAATGGGGTATTCTCCCATACTGCAAAAAGGTATGTGACTAATAGGGCAGCTTCCTCTCAATGCCAGATTGTCGATATGGAGAGAGTAACATCACCGCTTATTGTGCCATACACCGAGGGGCCGCAAAAGGTCCTGGCGGCCACCAGGAAGCAGAAAACGGTATGCACGGTGATGCACGCCACTGATAAAATGGTATAATGAGTCTACTCCACCAGCTTAGCAGACCGCTCAGCTGCTTACAACACCACTCACCAGCAAGGTTGACAAATGTCTGAAGAGATCGATTTTGATGCAATTTTAGGAAAGTATCACTCTGACCCCTATGATTATGTGGAGATCTGTGCGACACACACCGGACGTGTAAGTTTCAAGATCGCTGAAGGAGATACTGTCAATTCGCCCAGTGGTGAATGGCTGCATATTCCTGGCAGCCCCCTTTTTGAAATTACCAGGGAACGAAATACAAAGCTTGTAACAGCAAAGACCAATGGGACGATTTCTACGGTGCGCACGGAGCTTGAAGGGCAGTTTGTGGAGGCAGGAGAAAAACTGCTGACAATCCGTCACCCCCTGAGAAAGAAAGAGGTCATAGAGGGTATCCTCAAGGAAGTCCTCTATCTTTTCCCTGCCCCGGAAAGGGCAAAATATTTTTTCTCTCTGGATATTCAGTCACGGATAGAAAAAAAAGGGGCGAAGGCCCTCACCATCAAGCCCGGTGATGAAATCATTATCATGTCTCTGATGAAGCGCGACACCCCTATCTATTATACCGGTGAGGCGGGAGTGATTCATTCCGTCTACTTCAGTCCCGGGGTCTCTGTGGATCAAGGACAGCCTCTCATAGGCGTCTGTGCCTTGGACAAATTACCCCTGATCCAGAAGGTTATTACCAGGGTCAAGGCAGACTGGGACAAGCTGGTTGATCCTGCCCACCTGGAAGAGTAATATTGCTGAGCACGATGCCGTAACAGCGTTCGCTGTTCAACAATGTCCTCGACCTACCCCCTGTCCTTCCCATTCTACCCTATGTCCTCATATCCATGGCGGCAATAAATCGCCCGACCCCGGCCTCTCTGCGCCACTATATCTGGCAGCAGGAAAAGAGAGACCGCAGCCGGAATCCCCTGTTCCCCTCTCCTGAGAAAATCCTCCGTTATGGAGCTTTTGTCGGCTCTGAGATTCAGTGCCACTCCACAATGGATCGGACAATGGATCAAGCCCGTCACCACATCTCCGAACTTGAAAAAGCCGGGGCCTCGGTGGCCAGCGGCACCGTCATTCTTGCCGACACGCTGAGTCGATCCAAAGGCAGATTCGCTCGCTCCTGGCATGCCCCGGTGGGCGGACTCTGGGGGTGTTTGATTCTGGCCGACACCTTCCTGACCAGGGCCAGAACCCTTTTACCCCTCAGCCTTGGAGTTTCCTGCTGCGAGGCCGTGCGTGATCTCGGCGTCGACAAGGCCAGTGTCCGCTGGGTCAATGACGTCCTTTTTTCCGGACAGAAACTGGCAGGTTTTCTGGTGGAGAGCTTTCTCAGCCCCCACCATGGTGAAACGTTTCACCTGCTTGGCTTTGGGGTCAACATCAACAACACCTGCTTCCCTCACGACCTGGAGAAGACGGCGGTATCGCTCTGCCAGATCCTTGGAACCCCGGTCAATCTCCATGACTTCACCCTTTCATTCCTGGCAAAAATGGCCTGGAATATAGGGCTCCTCGCTTACGAGGAAGAACAGGAGCTCGACCGTTATTGTTCTTCAGAAGAAGAGGAAAGCCACCTGCTGCTTGATCAATGGAAGAGTTTGTCAGACACCCTGGGGAGAAGGGTTGTCTATGGCTATGATATCCAGCAGAAACCCCAGTATGAGGCAAGGGTGACTGGAATAAGAGCAGATGGCGCTATTGTGATGCGACTGAACGACGGCAATGAGATTATCGAACACAGCGGCGAGCTGCACTATCTGTGAGCCTCACCCTCTTTCCGTTTTCCTCAGACCTTCCAGCGAGCATCACTGAGTGATTTCAAGGAATAGATCTCTCGCTGCAGCAGATGCCGGCCGTAATGATAGAACAGGGAAAGGGCCTCGTGCAGGCCGGAACGTGACAGATGAAGACGATGCAAGCGGCCGAGTGGTTGATTCTGGGCTGAATCCAGGAATTTGATCGTCCCCCGGGACAGTGGTACGACTGCCCCCTGCCCTCCCTGACAGGAACTGCAGACAATACTTCCCGCCCTGCTGTCAAAGCCATAGCCCTGAGCCACAGCAAACGGCTGCTCGCATCGCAGACAAGAGCCCAGATTGGGGCGATAGCCTATCTGCTCAAAAAATTTCAGTTGAAACAGGACCAGAACGGTCATGGCGGGTCGCTGGCTCTCCAGTGAGCGAAGAGCCCATTGCAAAAGATAGAAGAGGCCATCGTCCCCCTCCATGTCGCGGGTGGCCGCAAGGGTCAGTTCGCGAATAACGGTGGCCGCCATGTAGAGAGGCATGCTCTGCCGAAGACGGAGAAAACTTTCAAGAAGTTCCGCCTCAACGATGAAGGCCAGATTACTCCGCTTTGCATCCGTATAGCGGAGTGAGAGAGAGCTGAAGAGCTCAAGTTTGTTGACGAAGCGTTTTTGACTCCGTTTTGCCCCCTTGGCAATCCCCGTCATCCGACCGATACCCTGGCAGTAAAAAGTGACAATCAGGTCCGATTCGCCATGATCACGACAGTCAAGGACAATGGCAGCAGACTCTTTGCTCAACTCGGACATGAAATCGTAACCGTTCAGGCTATAAGGCTGAAGTTGCCCCGTCTTCTCCACCCAGAACAGACAGGCAAGCTAGCCGCCAAGTCCCGGGCTCGATCCCCACCCTTCACCTTCCCTCTTGATGAGAAAACGGGATCACATCTTTTTAATGTATGAGGCTTCTTTAATTTTTTTGACCCAGGAATCAAACTCCTCTTTCAGCTTTATCTCATGCAGCGTTTTTTTAATCTCTTCTTTTGCCGATTCATACGGGGCCTGAAAGACAATACCACCCTCCTGACTGGAGAGCAGTTTAAAGAATTGATAGCCATCAGGCGTCTCCACAATCTGACTCACCTGGCCAGGAACAAGCGCGGTCACGACACTCCTCATATACTCCGCCATTTCCTCTTTCTGGAACGTGCCGATATTGCCGCCATCTGCCGCCGAAGGAAGTTCAGAAAACTTTTTGGCAAGCATGGAAAAATCCTGACCACTCTCAACCAGGCTGTGCACCCGCTCTGCTTTCTTTCGTGCTTCAAGTTTACTGGCAACATCTATCGTGGCAGGCACCTTTGGGTCTTTTTTCCAGACAAATCCCATCTGCAGGAGATAATAGCCGCCTTGAGCCACATGTTTCGTATAATGGGTGTCGTAATAATCAAGAATCATATCATCGGTAATAACAATCTTGGACCGCACTTCATAGTTAAGAAGTTTGCTTTGCAGAATCTGATTCCTCAAATTGTTTCGATAGACGTCCTCAATCATACCCATGTTACCTAATTGATCACGAAACTGATCGGGACTCATATTGCTCGAGGCGATCATCTGCTGAAAAGCGGCCTCAAGTTCTGCATCGGTCACTGCAACCTTCTGCTTTGCAGCCTCCTGGGCAATAAGCTTTTTATCTATAAGCCCGTCAAGGACCTCTTCCCTGGCACGCCTGAGGGCTTCGGACAGTTCTGAGGCTGGCGCCTGTTCCGTAATTTTCTGAAAAAAACCTCCCCCCTCTTCATTCACCTCAGACATGGTAACGACATCGTCATTAACCACCGCGACCACCCGGTCAATCAACTCAGCGCGGCTGTTCCCTGGAAGGACAAGGGTAAGAATAAGCAGAATGACTGCTCCGGAAAAAGACAGAAAACGAACACAAGCTACAGGCAGGACATTCATTGAGACACCTTAAGATGGAAGGAAGGGCGCAAGGAGCAGTAAAGAAATAAACAGCAGGGCATTTCCTTTTCACGACTCCTGACTCTTTTTTCAGCAAATCAATGTACCATAAAACTTATTTTTCCACACCATGTTATGATTCTTTTCCCACTGGAGGAAGGCTCCCCTGTCGTCGCCAAGACCATCTTCTTTGCCGGTTGACATTCCACACAAAGAACATATTTTATACATTTTAACACAGTGTCTCAATAAAAACGTTTAACACAAACACTCCGGAGTCAATCAAATGAAGATAATTGCCACCACCTTTCTCGGCAAAGTTGTACAAATCATGGCCTTATCCCTACTTCTTGCCATCAACTCAGCGGCGGCGGCAAAGATGCCCTCTTTTGTCCTCGCAGATGCCGTCGATGGCGATCCTGTGGCCAGTGCTGACTATACTGGAAAGGCCTTGCTTGTAACATTTTTTGCCACCTGGTGCCCTCCCTGCATACAAGAGATCCCGACGCTGATGAAATTGCAGCAGCAATTCTCCAAGGATGGTTTTTCAGTGCTGGGATTTTCTATGGATGAAGGTGGACCAGACATTGTGGCAAAGCTTGTCAAAAAACGCTCCATTAACTATCCGGTCTTAATGGCGGATGAAGCCACTGCCCAAAGTTTTGGGGGAATAGTCGGCATCCCGACCTCATTTCTGATCAACAAAGAAGGAAACGTGGTAAAAAAATATGCAGGCTATGTACCCCACTCGATCCTTGAAAAGGACATCAAAGGAATAATGAATTAGCATTCATTATTCAGGTTTTTATTTGACAAATAACGCACTGATGAGTAGTCTGTAAAACAATGTTAGTTTGTTTACCCTGGAAAATTCCAGATAAGAGTAACCACAAATACCATTGGAGAAAAAAATGAAAAAAGGAATCGTAGCTGCACTTATCGCTCTCTCATTCATGCTTTGCACCGCAGTATCTTCTTTTGCTGGCACCGGTGTCGTCAAGGCTGTTGAGGGAACAACCGTAACTGTAACCATGGATGATGGTACCGAGGCAACTGCCGAGGGTGCCGCCAAAGTTGGCGACAAGGTCACCGTCAAAGACGGTAAGATTGCTGCTCCCAAGAAGGCTGCCATCGAAGGTTGTTAATTGACATAATTGTTGTTTTTAGGTAGTTTGAAGGGGCTGATTGGTGTATATCAATCAGCCACTTCTTTTTTTCAGGATGGTCTACTAACACTGAATCTGCTGGCATCTGTCTCGTCCCACGCCGTTGAAAAAACAACTGTTCCATTGTTTGCAGGCTGCGACACAAGGGGCTGTAAGGACATAGATAAAAATATACTGATTATTTCTTGACGGCCCCTTGTCTGATCGTTTATACCTTATCGGCTAGGCGCCGCCTCAAAGAAACATCAGGATTTCCTGAACTCCAAACACGCTGAACACCCATGGATATTCGAACCTTACCTGAACAGGAACGAGATATTTACAACAAGATCAAGGGCAGATACAAGCTCACCTTTGACAGCCTGAAGGTGGGTGGCAACACCCTGCACCTCTTGAAAATAGCCGATATTGAAGAGATCCTTGACGGTAAAGACCCCTTTGCCAATGTCTCTGAGTTTCCTTTCTGGGTCAAACTCTGGGAGGCGGCCATGGTCCTTTCCTATGTTATGAGCAGCCTGCCTGAGCCACAAGGCAAGCGTGTTCTTGAACTCGGAGCGGGATTGGGCGCGCCGGGTCTGGCCGCAGCGGCAGCCGGTTTTGATGTGACCATTTCTGACTATGAAAATCTTATCATGGATTTTCAAAAGGTGAGTGCGGCGGCATCCGGCCTGCACAATATTACCTTCACCCATCTCGACTGGCTGAACCCTCCTGAGCTTGCCCCTTTTGATATCCTGGCAGGGGCGGAGATCCTTTTTCGAGAAGAATTTTTTGAGCCACTGCTCAATGTCTTTAAAAAATATCTCAAACCGGACGGCTTCATTTATCTGGCCCATGACGCTCGCCGCAAAAGCCTGCCGCTTTTTCTTGAACAGGCCAAAAAAGACTTTGACATTACCATCAACAAACAGGTCATAAAGAAACCGGAACAGACCATTACCATCATTGTGAATCGTCTGAGTCGAAAAAAAGAATTCGCCACGAAGTAACTCACGGAAAAGAGATGGCCCTGTACCCAATCAATCTGAATATCAGCGGTCAACTCTGTGTGGTCATCGGTGGCGGGGGGGTTGCTACGCGGAAGATACGTTCTCTGCTCTGTTGTGATTCCAGAGTGCGGCTTATCAGCCCTGAGATCTCTGCCGGGATACAACAATTCAGAGAGCAGAACAGGCTGGAATGGCTTCCCCGGGCCTATATCCCCGGGGATCTGCAGGGAGCAAGCCTTGCTTTCGCCTTGACTGACAGTCCTGAGGTTCAATCCCAGGTAGCGATGGAGGCCAGAGGACATGGAATCCCGATAAACATTGGGGACAATCCTGAGGCCTGCACCTTTCACACCGCCGCCACCATCCGCCAGGGCGACTTACTGATCTCTATCTCGACTGGCGGCGGCAGTCCAGCCCTGGCAGCCGCTATCCGTAAAGAAC
>JANZPQ010000198.1:0-2604 GCA_038040945.1 Desulfobulbaceae bacterium
GAAATTCAGAGGATCAACTGGCAAGGGGAGTTCCTGGACATCCGGTCCCATTGCTGATAATTCGGGGATACCGATCAATGCCGCATGAGTTGGCATCAGAGAAGAGGGCATCATTAATAATCGGCCCTTCTTTCACCGCCACAGTCACATCGAGTCCCAGATCAACAAGACAGCGAAGAACCAGGAGATCATAGACGATCTCGCCGCAATTATCAGCCAGATAGAGAACCTTGGACTTTTCAGGCAAGCTGCAGGCCAACTCATACAACTGCCTGCTGGCATCAATGATCAGGGGCATCACCCTCGCTCGAACCAGGGCGGCCTCCACATCAAAACTATGCATGGCCCCATAATCAATGACATTTCCGCCTATAGCCAGACGGAGGGCGGTAATCAAGGGCAGCTCGCTCTCTTCAACTTCCCGGATGAGATCGGGCAGGATGGCGAGGGCCTGGTCGTTTGACGCTTTCTTTATAGCCAAATAGGGATCAGCGCAACCGGTAAGCCGAGCAATGGTCGCATAGACTGCCACAGCATTTTCAGGCGGCGTCAAAGACATCTCCATCTGCGGCAGCAGGGCGGCAACTGTTCGGGCCACTTCCAGATGCACAGACTCGTCCGTCGAACTGATCCGCGCCACCCGCAGGGCCTGATCCATAAAGCAGGAGAGGCAGTCAACAGAGCTCTTCATAGCAGATATCCCTCCCGCACATTGGCCATTGAGGCAAAGATCGAGGCCTTAATCCCCGGATCTTGTTCATAGATGGTCTGCAGCAGCTTTCGCACCTGATCACGGCGGGTATTGCCGGCCAGAGGGCAAAGGTTGTCAACCGGTGCAAGGCCAAGAGTCATGGCCATCTCCTGCACCTCATGTTTTTCAATATAGGCCAGTGGTCGGATAAGGGCCAGCCTGCCGTCAAAAAGATCCTGCCTGGGCACCATCGTTGAGAGGTTGCCGCTATAGAACATATTCAGGAAAAGGGTCTCAATGAGGTCATCCTTGTGATGACCAAAGGCAATCTTGTTACACCCATGCTCACGGGCCAGATCAAAAAGCTGATGACGACGCTGCCGGGCGCAGAGAAAACAGCTTCGCTCCTCTTCCTTCAATTCCCTGGCCTGTTCAACAAACAAGGGGATGCCGAACCGCTCAAGTTGTTCGCGGATCATGTCAACCGGATTGGTGCCACCCTTCCCCTCTTCCCGAAATCCCATATCAATATGGACGACTCGCAGTGTATATTTGATGGGGGCCTTCTGCAACCACATCTGCAGCAGCCAGGCCAGCACCAGGCTATCCACCCCGCCGGAGACGGCCACCAGCACAGCATCACCATGGCTGAGCATGGAATAGGTCTGCATGGCCTGACCTATTCGCCTGTTGACCTGCCGGGGAATAATCGTCTCTGATCTCATCAGGGATACCGTTACGAAAGAACCATTACATTTCTAACCATTTCATTACGACTCCTAACGCAGAGCATGAATGCTCAGGCATTACGGTTTTCTTGAACGACTGCATGCAATAAAAAATGCCTGCTGAATTTGCATCACGCAAACCAGCAGGCAACGATAACAAGCAGATAAGCAGGCAGGATCTTATTTCTGCAGATAAGGACAGTCAGCCAGACGCTCCTTCAGACCCTGACGAACCAGGTCTTCCACAGTAATCCATTTAAAGCCCCGGCTTTTGACCTTTCCAAGGGAAAGCAGATTGCTTGACAACGCCTCCTGGGTCTCATCAAAAGAAGCGGCCCAGAGAACCTTCCCACTCTCTACATGAGTAAGGACTATTTCAAAGGCTGCAGAGGCAGGAGAATTCACCGAAAGATCACTTCCATCCCGGTCATGAAAACGAGTTACCGTGACATCAAGGACAGCATTAGAATCCAGTTTGGCACCAAGAGTCTTCATCTGCGACAGACGGTCTCCAGCAGCGTCGGTCAGCAAGGCGTCCAACTGCCCCTCTGTCACCATATGGGCCTTGTCATTTTTAGCCAGCTCTGCACTCATCACCCCATCAACAAATCCCGCCACACTGTCACGGGTTGAGGTATCTTTACGCGCCATTCCCAAAGCCTCTTTCGTCACCACAGTAGGCATGACCACAATACCTGTAAGGGGCTGGAGATTTGCCATTTTATCTTCTGCTTGATCAGCCTTCTTCATAGAACAGGCAGAAAAAAACAGAGCACTAAAAAGCAACACAAGAAAAATACTGGTTATTTTTTTCACAAATGACCTCATTTAAAATTTAGATGGACATCTCACAATCACAAACAGCCAAAGAAAAGAGTTACAGTACGCCTTTTGAAGACAGGGTTCCAGTCACTAAACGATTTACCCTGGTGGCCTGATCCATAGCCCGAGCCAACCCCTTGAAGATAGCCTCTATTATATGGTGGCTATTTTCACCATGAAGCAGATCGACATGAAGAGTTACACCGGCGTGTTGGGAAAACGCCCTCATAAACTCGAGTGCCAGGGCTGTGTCAAAGGTTCCAAGCTTCTGATCAGGAACTGCAGCCACATAGTGCAAAAAAGGCCGATTGGAGACATCAACCACAACACGCACCAAGGTCTCATCCATGGGCAGATAGCACT
>JANZPQ010000199.1:0-2525 GCA_038040945.1 Desulfobulbaceae bacterium
TGCCACATCACGTGCATGGTAACGAGGTCTGGTCATCGCCTTATAACTATCATCATGTTCTTCATCCACCACTATAAGCCCGGGATCAGGCAAGGGGGCAAAGACCGCGGATCTGGCCCCGATCACAATCTGCGGAGAGGCTATATTCTTCCCTCTGCTGGCCAGACTCCACTGGGCAAAACGTTCACCCGTTGACAGACCGCTGTGCAGGATCAGCACCTTGTCACCAAAACGGGAGACAAAATGGGCCTCAAGCTGGGTGGCAAGTGCAATCTCAGGAACCAAGACCAGGACATCACGACCACTGGCAAGAGTTGCCTCGGCTGCCCGCAGATAGACCTCGGTCTTGCCACCACCGGTCACGCCATGAAGCAGGAAGGTGGTAAATTTCTTCTCCTCGATGGCGGGCAGGAGTTCAACTAGAACCTGCTCCTGTTCCTGAGTGAGGGTCTCAGGTCTGGGAAACCAGGAGAGCTGTTCCCCATAAGGATTGCGAAAGATCCGCTGTTCAATCCGGCACACTATTCCCTGCTCCACAAGAAGGGGCAGGGCCTTGGACGCACCACTGTATGCTTTGGTCAACTCGCGCGCCGGAACAGGTCGCTGCGTATCAGCTCCAGCGAGCATGTGCAGGAAATAAAGGGTTTTGATATGGGAAAAGTGGAGGGAGGCGCCAAACTCGTCCGTAAGCCCACGACCAAAGCTTATAATCTCATCCCTGGAAGGAGCAGGGCTTGGACATGGAGGAAGCGACAAATCCTTAGAAAAAGTATAGCAGATCTCTTGTTTCTGCCGGACATCATTGCCGATTAATATTTCTCTAATCTCGACCAAACCCTGTTCCTGCCAGGCGGCGATTAATTTTCGAGAACTGTTCTTCCCCAGGAGCTTCGGGGATTCAGCGGCACTCAGGGATCCTTTTTCTATGAGACGCGGCAGCCACTCTGGTTCTGGCAGGCCTGTTGCATCAAGAAGAGCTTGCAGATTTTCCTGTCCCTGCTCAGTCAGATGGAGCTGCTTCCCACTGCGGGGCGCAAGCCCACCTGGCAGAGCCGTTTTAATGACCTCGCCCAGCGGGTAATGGTAGTATCGGGCAACCCAGCGGAAAAAGGGAATAAGATTTACAGGAAAAATCGGTTCCGAGTCAAGCACCTCAAGCACCGGCCGCAGTTTATAGCCGACATCTTCCTCAGGCAGTAGCCCCAACACATAGCCGGTCACCCTCCTGTTGCCAAGAGGCACCAGAACCCTTTTGCCAACTGGGACGACACCGGAATCGTCATCAGCAAACAGATAGCTGAGCGTCTGCCACAAAGGAGCAGCCACCGCCACCTCCAGCCGAATCATAGGGTTGCCGCCAACTCCTTGATATGGGCCTTGAGTTCAGCACCAAGTTTGTTATGGACCAATCCATAGGCCAAGATAGCCTTCAGATATCCCATCTTGTCCCCTGCATCAAATCGTGTACCGTTAAACTCAAAGGCATACATCTCCCGTTTTTTACCAAGGGCCTGCAAGGCATCGGTCAACTGGATTTCACCACCATGTCCGGGTGTAGTCTTTTCAAGGAGATCAAAGATCTCAGGCATGAGGATATAGCGGCCGATGATGGCCATATCAGAATCCGTAGTTCCCGGTGCGGGCTTCTCAATCATCCTTTTGACCCTGTGGGTACGCTCGCGCTCCATAGGCTCGCCCTCGACAATGCCGTACTGAAAGGTCTGATCCTCGGGCACCCGTTGGATGGCAACAATGGACTCCTGCACCTCATCAAAGAAGTCAAGCATCTGCTTGGCACAGGGCGTTTTGCTCAAGACCAGATCATCGCCCAGCATAACCATGAACGGTTCGTCGCCGACCACATGCCGGGCGGTCCAGATGGCATGCCCGAGCCCCAGGGGTTTTTTCTGGCGAACAGAGACGATATCTATGAGATTGGAGATATTATTCAGCTCTTCACCGAGTATGATCTTCTTTTTTTCCTTGAGCACATAATCAAGATGAAAATCATAATCAAAATGATTTTCAATGGCGGATTTACCGGCACTGGTGACAAAAATGACCTGCTCAATACCGGAGGCCACAGCCTCTTCAACGATATACTGGATGGTCGGCCGATCCACAACGGTGAGCATCTCCTTGGGGATTGCCTTGGTGGCGGGTAAAAACCTGGTTCCAAGACCAGCTACCGGAATGACTGCCTTTCGTACCTTCATATGGTTTTCTCCTCTTTCAGGGTGGCTGATGACATGTTATAAGTGAGTCAGGTGCTGCGATCTGTAAGTTTTCAACGATACGCCTAAGAAACTACAGGCTGTCCACCAACAATTACCATATACCATAGAGTCAAAAGTTCAGCCATTCATTCCATGACAATTCACTCACCAGACATACTGCCCATCCAGAACCATAAAGCCGAGATCCAGGAGGCCTTAAGGGCCCACCAGACCATTGTTATTGCAGGTGATACAGGCTCTGGAAAAACAACCCAGATCCCCCAGTTCTGTCTGGAGCTTTACCTGGAG
>JANZPQ010000200.1:0-10365 GCA_038040945.1 Desulfobulbaceae bacterium
ATCTGCCACCAGCTCTTCCACCACAATGGCTGGATTCTGTAGCCAGAAGACCTCGGCAGCCACTGCCTCGCACCCGGCAACAACAAAAGACTCTCTGGCCACAATCCGGGCGCGACCCATCTCACCCTTATCAAAGATCGACTCACTGGTGAGATCCCCGCGCCCGATATCTTCGGCCAGAAAGGAACGGATAAGGGTATGGAGGGTCGCCTTATCCAAGATTTTGCAACCGTTGTTCAGCTTCCGCAATCTTGGCCAAGGTCGCATCCAGCTCCTCTTTTTTCTCCCTTTCCTTCATCACCACCTCTGGTGGGGCATTGGTGAGAAATTTTTCACTGACCAGTTTGCTGTTGATCTGAGCGAGCTTGGCCTCGACCTTTTGCCGCTCCTTGTTTAATTTTGCCGTCTCTTTTTCCACATCGACAAGACCCTTGAGGGGGACATAGATCTCCATATCCTTGTAAAGATACGTAGCGGCATCCGCCGGCTTTTCCCCTTCTTCAGATACCACCAGGGAGCTGAGCCGGGTCATGTCAGCAATGGTTGCGGTAAAAGACTTCAAGAAGTCCATCCGTTCCACAGAAGGACAGAGGATAAAGGCCTCTATCTGCACAGAGGGATGGACATCGGCCTCCGCCCTGATATTACGAATCCCGGTAATAATCCCCATCAGCAGCTCTACCTGCCCCTCAGCTTCGCTGTTCAGCCAGCTCTCGTTGACCTCAGGATAGGCACTGACCATCAGGGTCTTGCGCTCACCCGGCAGGACGCTCCAGATCTCCTCGGTGACAAAGGGGGTGATAGGATGAATCAGCTTGAGAATGGTCTCCAGGACCAGCAAGAGCACCCCACGGGCCTGATCGCGGACGAGCTCGTTCTTGCTGAACAGATCCGGTTTGATCCACTCCAGATACCAGTCACAGAACTCATGCCAGACGAACTGATAGAGGGCAGAGGCCGCATCATTGAAGCGATAGCTGTCAAGTGCCGCCCTCACCTCGGCCGTGGTTGCGGCGGTACGGCTGAGGATCCACTGATGAACAAGGGACAGATCAGCCACATCACCAGTCCATGCCTTGACAGACTCCTCACCATCACCCACATGCATCAGGGCAAAACGGGCCGCATTCCAGATCTTGTTGATAAAGAAACGATAGCCCTCAATCCGCTCCTCATCGAGCTTGATCTCCCGCCCCTGGGCGGCAAAGGCGGTCAGGGTGAAGCGCAGGGCGTCGGTCCCGTATTTATCAATCACTTCGAGGGGATCAATCACATTGCCCGTGGATTTAGACATCTTTTTGCCATGCTTGTCACGCACCAGGGCATGGAGATAGACGTCCCGAAACGGCACCTCATCCTTAAAGTGCAGCCCCATCATCATCATCCTGGCCACCCAGAAAAAGAGGATGTCAAAACTGGTGATCAGCACAGAGGTGGGATAAAACATGGCCAGTTCTTTGGTCTGCTCCGGCCAGCCGAGGGTGGAAAAGGGCCAGAGGGCCGAAGAAAACCAGGTATCGAGCACGTCTGTTTCCTGGAGCAGCTCCGATGAACCGCATTTCGGACAAGTTGTCGGATCAACCGAGGCGACGATCATCTCACTACAGGCCTGACAGGTCCAGGCCGGAACCCGATGGCCCCACCAGATCTGCCGCGAGATACACCAGTCGCGGATATTATCCATCCAGTTGTAAAAGGTGTTATACCAGGTCTTGGGATAGATATTGATCCGCCCGTCACGTACCGCCGCCACCGCCTTTGCTGCCAGGGGTTTTACCGAGACAAACCACTGCAGGGAGGTGGTGGCCTCAACCACGGTTTGACAGCGGTAACATTGACCTACCGCGTGATCATGTTCCTCGATCCGGTCGAGAATACCCTGCGATTCCAGATCCTCGACAATCTTCTTCCGACAGGCGAAACGGTCAAGACCGGCGTAGACACCGGCAGTTTCGTTCATATGGCCGCTAGCGTCCATGACCTTGAGGATCTCAAGGTCATGGCGACGGCCGATCTCATAATCATCCCGGTCATGGGCCGGGGTTACCTTCAAGGCGCCGGTACCGAAATCCTTCTGTACATGATGATCAAAAACAATGGGAATGATTCGGTCGCTCAGGGGCAGCCTGATGCAGACGCCTGCCAGATGGGCATAACGTTCATCATCAGGATGGACCGCCACCGCCGTATCGCCAAGCATGGTTTCGGGGCGGGTGGTGGCCACCACCACATGACCGCTGCCGTCGGCAAAGGGATAGCGAAGATGATAGAGTTTACCCTTCTTCTCCTCGTGCTCTACCTCATCATCGGCGAGAGCCGTCTGGCAGCGGGGGCACCAGTTGACGATATAATCGCCCTTATAGATCAGCCCCTCATGATACAAACGAACAAAGACCTCGCGGACGGCCGTGGACAGACCTTCATCCATGGTGAACCGTTCCCGGTCCCAGTCGCAGGAGGCACCCAGCCGTTTGAGCTGACGGATAATCGTCCCGCCCTTCTCCGCCCGCCAGGCCCAGACCTTTTTGATAAATTCCTCACGGCCAATGTCATGTCGACTCAAGCCTTCTGCTGCCAACTGCCGTTCCACCACGTTCTGAGTGGCAATACCTGCATGGTCCGTGCCCGGTACCCATACCGTATTGTCGCCCCGCATGCGGTGATAGCGTACCAGCACATCCTGCATGGTATTATTGAGGGCATGGCCCACATGCAGGACCCCGGTTACATTGGGCGGCGGAATCACAATAGAGAAAGACGGCCTGCCCTCTACCATGGTGGCCTGAAAACATTTTTCATCGGTCCAGCGTTGAAGCCACTTTTCCTCGACACCGGCAAACTCGTAGCCCTTGCTCAATATATCGTTCATACGTTTTACAATTTTAGATTTTGAATTTAGATGTTAACAAAACAACGTTAGCAGTCTTCTATCGAACATTCCAGGGCTTGGGTAAAAATATATGCTCATAGAGACTCAAGGCGTAACGGTCGGTCATTCCGGCAATAAAATCACACACCCTTCTATGCGCTATCTTTTCACTGGCCCAGACATGCTTCTCTCTTCTCGGTTCCCACGAGATCCCATTGCGTTCCATCAAGCCATTTTCAAGAAAATAATGATACAGATCCCGAATGATCCTCTGAGCCTTCTCAAATTCGTTATGGACCTTGTAAAATCGATACACATTTTCATAAAGAAAGGTACGCAGATCAGTAATCGCCTTGAGCATTTTACGACTGAGATGCAACCTGCCATCCCCTGCAGACAGACTCTCGACAATCAGATCCCGGACCATGGCACCGGTTCGCTTGGAATGACGATCTCCCACCACTGCTTTAATATCAGCCGGCAGATCATCTTCATGAATAATTCCGGCACGCAGGGCATCGTCCATATCAT
The DNA here is from genome assembly GCA_038040945.1 of Desulfobulbaceae bacterium. Classification (GTDB taxonomy): domain Bacteria; phylum Desulfobacterota; class Desulfobulbia; order Desulfobulbales; family Desulfocapsaceae; genus UBA2270. Next base: position 3,401 of record JANZPQ010000200.1, read on the forward strand.
GATTGACATAGGCAATGATATCTGCCACCCGTACCACCTGCCCTTCCAAGGTTACCGGCAGTTCTGAGCTTGCCTCCGGCAGGATATCGTTGCGGCCCTTGGAGTGTTTAACAATGCCGTTTCTCACCTCAAAGGTAAGATTTAAGCCAAGACCCCGATTCTCCAGAAAATCAACCACCCGCAGACTGTGGACATAATGGCGGAATCCGCCTGGATGCAGTTCGTTCAGAGTCGCTTCACCGGCATGACCAAAGGGGGTATGGCCAAGATCATGACCAAGGGCAATGGCCTCAGTCAAGGCCTCGTTAAGACAGAGGGCTGCGGCAATGGTCCGCGCGATCTGTGAGACCTCAAGGACATGGGTCAAGCGGGTCCGATAATGATCACCGGCCGGTGCCAGAAAGACCTGGGTTTTATGCTTCAAGCGACGAAAGGTCTTGGAATGGGTAATACGATCCCGATCCCGCTGAAACGGCATCCGGATATCACAGCCATCGTCCTCTTCCGGAGTCCTGCGCCCCAGGGAATGCATATTCAGGGCGGCATAAGGGGATAAGATTTCCTCTTCCCGCTCCTCCAACTGATACCGAATCGAGGTTCCTACAATAGGTGCATAGGCCATGACATATCTCTTTTAGGCACAAGGAAACAACTCAGAGGCTACAAAAAGCCCCACTGTCGCACATGCCCCGAAGGAAGCAGCCCCCAGGGCGGAAAGCGCTCTTTTTTTCACCCTTCTCTTTACACATCCCGCCCTGTTCCTGCAAGGGGGAAAGGAATCGGAGAGAACATCCGGCTGAATAACTATTCTGCGAGGGTTCCCGGCAATTCAGCCAGATGCTGCACGCGCACCTTGCTGCCCGCACGCTCTACAGCCACCCGCCACTGCATAAGGCAGCCGCTGCAGGTGCTGGTAATCACATCAGGACCCAGGGCCAGAACCTTGAGCGCCAGCCGGTCACGAATAAGCGCCGAAATCTCCGGCGCGCCGATATGAAACAGGCCGCCCTGACCACAGCACTCCGGGCCACCGGGGAGTTCAAGCAGCTCCAGACCAGGGATACGGGCAAGCACCCGGCGCGGCTCTTTGATGATCCTCTGTCCTTCCAATCCATGGCGAAGATGGCAGGGATCATGATAATACACACGCACCTTCTTTTTCCCGGCCAGCCGGCCTGCACATGCTGGCACCAGCTGCGCATCGAGAAAAGAGCTGAGCTCCACCAGGCGCGCCCCTATGGCCTCTGCCTTGATGCGCCAGGGCTCATCATCTGCAAAGAGATCTGCATATTTCAGGAGATGCACGTAACAGGAGGCGCAGGAAAGCAGAATCGGGCCGCTGCTCTGCTCCAGGGCAGCAATATTCTTCCGGGCGCAGTTCTGTGCCTCACGCCTGTCTCCCGCGGACAGGGCAGCCAAACCGCAACAGGAAAGTCCGTCCGGGACATGCAGGCCAGTCCCGAGAGTTGCGGCAAGAGCATGACAGGATGTGGCAATTTCAGGAAAAAGAAATCGAGCAGCACAGCCGGGGAAATAGGTCAGCGCCTCTTTCTGCCGGAGGACAGCAGAAGTGACGTTTGCCTGAACCGGCATTTTACCCACATCCTGCTGAAACAGGGCCAGACGCAACCTGAGACCGCTCTCTTGCGGAAGATGTCTCGACAGGAATTCTGCTCCGGCCCGGCCAAGCAGTCGCAACGGTGCAAGGATCTCAGGGTGAGCAAGCGCCTTGCGGGCCAGATACTTCTCATAGCCATGCGCCCCATAAACGGCAGGAAAGGCAGCACGGGCAGATTCAACCTCCCGGCACACATCTATGCCCCGGGGACAGACAGCAGAACAGGCCCCGCAGAGCAGACATTTGGAAAAGATATCCTCAAAGACAACCCCTTTACCAGGCAGCTCCGGGAGATGGGCCAGATGGATCTTGCCCCGGGCGGTATGGGCCTCACGCCCCGTGACCCGATAGACCGGACAGACCACTGAACAGGCCCCGCATTTAGCACAGGAATTCACGGGTTACAGCTTGACGGGCTCGCAACAAGGTCTGCGAGACTCCGAAAAGTCAAAGCCACAACAGAGATGGATAAGATGGCTAAGCCAAAAGGCCCAAAGACGAGGCGCGCCAGTCCTGAGGAATGAGGCGTACTTTTGGGTACGCCGCAGTGACGAAGGATGCAGCGCAACGAAGTATTTGGGCCTTTTGGCGACGCCATCATTTTTCCCACAGCAAGTAGGCCTTGATAAAGGGATCCAGGTTGCCATCAAGCACGGCATCCACATTGCCGACCTCAACGTCTGTACGGTGATCCTTGATCAGACGGTAGGGCTGCAGGACATAGGAGCGGATCTGACTGCCCCAGGAGATCCCTTTTTTATCGCCGTGCAGATCATCCTTGGCCTCGGCCTGCTTCTCTCTCCCCAGTTCATAGAGACGGGAGGTCAGCATCTTCATGGCCGTATCCTTGTTCCGATGCTGGGATCGCTCATTCTGACACTGCACCACAATACCGGTCGGTAGATGGGTTAGCCGGATGGCCGAATCCGTTTTATTGACATGCTGCCCGCCGGAACCACTGGCCCGGTAGGTGTCGATACGCAGATCTTTATCCAGGATCTCCACCTCGATGGTATCATCCAGTTCAGGCATGACCATGACCGAAGAAAACGAGGTATGACGCCGGCCACTGGCATCAAAGGGCGAGATCCGCACCAGACGATGGATCCCCACCTCGGAACGCAGATAGCCATAGGCATTATGGCCCGTGACCATGATGGTCACACCCTTAACCCCGGCCTCATCACCGGAGAGGTAATCGAGGATATCCGCCTTGAAGCCTTTCACCTCCGCCCAGCGCAGATACATGCGCAGAAGGATACTCGCCCAATCCTGGGCCTCGGTGCCGCCGGCGCCGGCATGGATGTCCATGATCGCGTTATTGGCATCATGTTCGCCACTGAGCATGCACTCGACCTCAGCCAGGGCAATACGTTCCTGCAAGGGGTCAATAGCTGCGGCCACCTCATGCTCTATAGCAGAGTCATTCTCCTCCATGGCCAGATCCAGGAGCATTTCCATCTCCTCCAGCTCTTCCCACTTCCCTTCCCAGCTCTTGATGATATCCTGGAGCTGTCCATGCTCCTTTTGCACTTTTTTGGCAACATTGGTATCGTTCCAGAAATTGGGGGCCAGGGTCTGCTGTTCAAGCCGTTCCAGGTCATCTTTTTTGTGACCTAAGTCAAAGATGCTCCTTCAGGGCCAGCATTCGCCCTTTCAATCCCTGAATCCTTTGCCTGGATACTGCGGCGCCTGTTTCTGTTGACATGATCACTCCCTACAACAAATAAAAGTTATAACAAAGAGATAAGGCTACCTTGAAAAATGGTCTTTTTGCCCAAGCTCTGCGTTGTTCTGAAAATCTTATCCTCGGAATATCAACCATATGCCTGCGGTAAAATTTTCTTCACGCCTTGATCTTGAACAAAAATCCTGATTTTTCAAGGTGCCCATAAGCAAACTCTCGTACTACGAAAAACGTCTCGACCGGGGATTATGAAGAAAAATCCAGCTCAAGGTCAAAATGACCACCCCCAGACAGAAAGGGGCAAAAAGATAGCCCCAGCGGACAAACACGCTCTTTTCTTCCATAAGGACGACCTCAACACTCCCGGCCCAGGGTTCAAACAGCGGAGACGTCACCTGCACGCGACCTAAGGGATCAATGAATCCGGAAAAGCCGGTATTTGCCGCCCGCACCATACTGCGCCGGGTCTCCACAGATCGCAACACCGTCATGGCCAGGCTGTGATGCGGGGCACTGGACCTGCCATACCAGGCATCATTGGTCAGGTTCACCAGGACATTGGCATTGCCCCCCACCCATTTTCTGGCAATCTCCGGAAAGATGGATTCAAAACAGATAAATACCCCAATCCTGGCATTATGACAAGCCAGGGCCTGCTCAATCGAGCCCGGGCTGAAATCTCCCGCTGCCTCAACCACCGGGGCCAGAAAGGAAAGGATTTTTTTCAAGGGCACATATTCACCAAAGGGCACCAGATGACTCTTGGAATAGTTGTCCACGACCTGTCCATTGGCGTCAAAGAGAAGAGCGCTGTTATAATAGCGGGTCACCTCCTGGCCGTCACCACTGGCTGTAACCTGTTCAAACCAGGGCGCCCCTGTGAGCAGTGAGATCTGTCCCTGCTGCGCGAGATCGCGCACGGGTTGCAGCAAAGGATGGTCAACAGCATAAAAGGGCAGGGCAGTTTCGGGCCAGACCACAAGCAAGGGACGGCTACCATTCCGATCACCATTCATAAGCCCCAGGCTCTGGCCGATATAATTCACCAGGGTCTCCTCCTGCAATCCGGGAGACCATTTCTGATCCTGGGCGATGTTGCCCTGGACCACGCCAATACTCATGCTTTCACTGACCAGCATCTCTCTTTCCAGTTGCTGCCAGCGCAGGAATGAATAGAGCGCGACACTGCTACATACGAGGACAACCGGCACAATCAGGCCAAGCTGCCCTCTTTTTTGCCTGCCCGCCATAATCAACATGGCCGCCAGGGTATTGATCAAAACCAGCAGATAGGTCAGGCCATAATGGCCCCACAGATCAGCAGACTGGATGAGCCATGGCACATGAGCCAGCGCGTAGCCTGGATCCATCCAGGGAAAACCGGTGAAGAAAAAAGAGCGGCACCAATCAAGTGCGACCCAGAGAGCAGGAATGAGCCACAGGGCAATCCGCAAAGAAGCCCTGTCCAGAAACAAGCGGGTGGCCAGGGCAAAAGCCCCGACAAACAGACTCATATAGAGGGCAAGAAGGAGGAGGGCCGGAACAGACAGATAAGGCGGCAGGCCGCCGTAACGTCCAAGGACAATCACAATCCAGTAGAGCAGCAGCAGAAAATGAAACAGTCCGGTCAGCATACCGCAGACAGCAGACTGGCGCGCCGTTCCAGACCTCATAACAGCCAGCAGAAACGGGACAAGGGCAACAAAGAGCAGGGGCCAGAAACCGCCACCACCTGGAAAGGCCAGCCAGAGCAGGCCCGCGGTCAGAAGTGGCGCGGGCAGCTTCAGCCCAAGGGCGATGACGGCTCCCATCACTGTTCTGGAATCATAGCCCTTCATCGCTGATCCGGGAAATACGCACCGCTTTGATGTGCCGTTTACTTGCCGTCTGCACCAGAAAACGCAGCCCCCCCACGTCCACCTGATCTCCGGCTACCGCCAATCTGCCCAGCAGATGAACCACCAGCCCGCCTACGGACTCATACGGGCCCTCCGGCATCTCTACACCAAACCGTTCCTCGACCTCTTCGATATCCACCCGGGCCTGCACCAGAACGGTTTCCTGGCCAAGTTCCTGCATTTCATCGTGATCATCGACATCATATTCATCTTCAATCTCGCCGACGATTTCCTCCAGGATATCCTCAATGGTGACCAGACCGCGAATGGAGCCAAACTCATCAGTGACCAGGGCCATATGGACCTTCCGTTTCTGGAACTCCACCAGCAGATCGACAATCAGTTTTTTTTCATCAATAAAATAGGGCGGATTCAAAAGCTCTGAGAGAGGAATATCTTTTGATGCCGGAGAAAAGATCTTTAACAGATTTTTGACATGGAGGATGCCGACAACTCGGTCCAGCGTCTCCCGGTAGACAGGAACCCTGGTAAATCCCTTTTCGATAAAGAGCTCCACCAGTTCCGCCAGAGAAGTGGCCTCCTCAGCCGCCTCGATCTCCATCGTCGGGGTCATGATCTCTCCCACCCTGGTATCACGAAAATCAAAGATGGAATTGATCATCCTCTCTTCCAGACTGGTTATCAGGCCCTGCTCCTCCCCTTCCTCAAGGAGTTCCTGGATCTCAAGCTCCAGCGACTCAGTGGTGTCTGGAGTCCGTCCTGGCAGCAAGGCTGCCAGCCGTTTAAAGACACCTTTATACTCTACTGCTTCAGACTGCTCAGCTGCTTTTTCCTTATTCATTCTTTTTCTATCGTCATCCTCTTATTAATCGCTCTCAGCAAAAAACTCGTTGAACATTTCAATGGAAAATCAAAGAGAAAGAGCCTGGTCGCCAACATTTATTATCACCACCATCTTCAGTGATAACAGAAGGCAATAAAACAAAATACATTTTTTCTTTTCTAATTGCTATGATATGACTATAGTAATGCCTGTTTGTTCTTTTGCAAAAATAAAAAAGAAGCGCCTTTGAGCAGGGATCATCAGTTTCCCGGACTCAACCTGTGTCCATTACCATTTACCATTTCTCAATGGGCGTCAACCAACATTTTACAACACGAAGACAATATGAGTCACAGTTTACAAGGAAAGGTTCTCATAGCCAACCGGTGTGAGATCGAGATTAGCATCATGAACGCCTGCAAGGATCTTGGCCTGGAATACACTGTGGTCTATACCGACGCCGACAAGGACTCTGAACACGTCAGGCGCAACAGAACCAGCGGCGACGACCAGAACGCCTGGCGCATTACCAGCTACACTGAACCCAATGACATCTTTGCCGTTGCCGACCACACCCAGTGTACGGCTATCCACCCGGGCTACGGCTTTTTCTCCGAAGACTATCGTTTTGCCAGGCGGGCAACCCTCCGCGACCGGCCCCTCATCTTTATCGGGCCAAACTGGGAGGTCATCAAAAGCCTTGGCGACAAGATCAACACCAAACGGGTCGCCAACAAACTGGGAATCCCTACCATCCCGGGCACCGACAGCCCCATCTACAACGAGATGGAGGCAGAAGAGATCGCCCAGAGACTGCTGGACAACCAGCTTGCCCAGGATATCAAGTCCCCTTCCATCCTGGTCAAGGCGGCAGCAGGCGGCGGCGGCATGGGTATTGAAGAGGTGACGGAAATCGAGCAGTTCCGCCGCATCTACAGTCAGGTCCAGAGCTATGCCAAGCGCCAGTTCGGAGACGGC
>JANZPQ010000201.1:0-4242 GCA_038040945.1 Desulfobulbaceae bacterium
GCTTATCCTTCGCTATCAAGCCACAGGCGGTGATCTCTCCTTCGGCCCTATCGGAGTTGGCACCCCGAGTGTCTCCACCTACCTGATCCTGATCGGCTTTCTCTTAAACGCTGCCGTGCCGCCTTTCCATGCCTGGCTGCCTGACGCCTACGGAGAAGCGACCGTGACCGGCGCTGTGTTCATGTGTGCCTTCACCACAAAAACCGCTATCTACGCCCTGGCCCGTGGCTTTGCCGGGATGGAAATCCTGGTGCCGCTCGGGGTGTGCATGGCTCTCTACGGGGTTGTTTACGCAGTGCTTGAAAACGATTCCAGACGTCTGCTTGCCTACCACATCATCAGCCAGGTCGGCTACATGGTGGCCGGGGTGGGAATCGGCACCCAACTTGCCATTAACGGCACCTGCGCCCACGCCTTTGCCCACATTCTCTATAAAGGGTTGCTGTTTATGGGCTGTGGTTCGGTGCTGTACATGACAGGAAAAAGCAAGTTCAGCGATTTGGGCGGCCTCTACAAAAAAATGCCAAGAACCTTTGTCTTCACCATGATCGGGGGGCTTTCGATCTCCGCCTTTCCGCTTTTTTCCGGCTTTGTCAGCAAGGCGATGATCGTGTCAGCGGGCTTTGAGGTCCACAACTACTGGGCCGCCTTTTTCCTGACCATGGCCTCGGCCGGTACCTTTCTCCACACCGGTCTCAAGGTGCCCTATTTTATCTGGTTCGGCAAAAACAACTGTAGCCCGGAGACCTGGGATAAGGCCGCTGATCCCCCTTGGAACATGCAGCTTGGCATGGGCATTGCCGCTTTTCTTTGCATCCTGATCGGCTGTTACACCCCCTATCTCTACAACATGCTGCCCTATCAGCAGGCTGCGGCGGCTTATAATCCCTATACCGCCTACCATATCTCGGAAACCCTGCAGATTCTTCTCTTTACAGCGCTGGGTTTCTTTCTGCTTATCAAGAAGCTTGCGCCGGAACCCGTGATCAGCATCGATCTGGACTGGTTTTACCGCATGGGCGGACGTGGCTTTTTCTGGATCGCCAGCAAGCCCATCCAGTGGGCTGATACCGCTTTCGGTAAGGCATACAGAGTTGTCGGCTTGAGCACACTGATGACCACTTCACAATTCTGGTCATGGTTTGACTGGAATGGAATTGACGGCGTGGTTGATGGAACGGCCCGTTGTGTACGCGCCATTGGCAGGCGCGTCTGTCTGGTTCTCCAGCGCGGTCAGATTCAGCAGACAATATATTATACGGTAACATTTGGAGCCGTTATTCTTGTAGCTTACGTCTGGCTATAAATCACTGATTTCGAGGACCACCGGGAATGGATCAACTACTTATTAATCCAGATTATCCACATATTCTGAGCACCCTTATTTTTTTACCACTGGCGGGGGCCTTGTTGCTGCTCTTTGTAAAAAATGAGTTCTTTGCCCGCTACTGGACGCTGGGTATAACCTCTCTTACGGCCATATTGTCTATTCCACTTGTCAGGGCCTTTGACACAACGACAGCAAAGTTTCAATTCGTTGAACAGTACAACTGGGTTGAGTCTCTCAATATTCAGTATGTCATTGGAGTAGATGGTATCTCCATCCTGCTGGTGATGCTGACAACCTTGATTATGCCCCTCTGTGTTCTGGCATCATGGAGTTATATCAAGACCCGTGTGCAGGCCTTCATGATATGCCTGTTGATCATGGAAACCGCGATGCTCGGTGTCTTCATGGCCCTGGATTTCGTCCTCTTTTATATCCTCTGGGAGGCCATGCTGATACCCATGTACCTGCTCATTGGTATCTGGGGTGGACCACGGAGGATCTACGCATCGATAAAATTCTTCCTCTACACCCTGGCTGGTTCCATCCTGCTGCTGGTAGGGATTATCTGGCTCTACAAGACGAATAACTACTCCTTTTTCATCCCGGACATGATGTGGCAGGATTATTCCTTGACCGCCCAAACCTACCTCTTTCTTGCCTTTTTCCTGGCCTTTGCCATCAAGGTTCCCATGTTTCCCTTCCATACATGGTTACCGGCAGCGCATGTTGAGGCGCCAACGGCCGGTTCTGTTATCCTGGCCTCTGTTCTCCTGAAGATGGGCACCTATGGATTTCTTCGCTTCGCCTTGCCCATAACCCCAGAGGCCACGACCCTGTTCATGCCCTATGTGCTCTGGTTATCGATCGCCGGCATCATCTATGGCGGATTTACCGCCCTCGCCCAGCAGGACATGAAAAAGCTGATTGCTTATTCCTCTGTCGGTCATATGGGCTTTGTCACCCTCGGTATCTTTGTCCTCAACATTGAAGGGGTTGAAGGTGCCATCCTGCAGATGATAAACCACGGTATTACCACTGGCGCCCTGTTCCTCTGCGTGGGTATGATCTATGAAAGAACTCACAGTCGTGAACTTCGCTCTGCCACCGGCGTTGGCAAGTACATGCCGATCTATGTCACCTTTCTTACCTTTTTCTCCCTCTCATCATTTGGCTTCCCTGGAACCAACAGTTTTGTCGGTGAATTTATGATCCTGGCCGGCGCCTTCAGACACAGCACCACCCTTGCCCTGGCTGCCATTCCCGGCGCGGTTCTTGCTGCAGCTTACATGCTGCGCATGCTGCAGAAGATTGTCTGGGGCGGAACTGATAATCCTGACCAATCCTGGTTGAAGGATTTGAATCTGCGTGAAATTATTATCTTATGCCCTTTCCTCTTCTTTGTCTTCTGGATCGGCTTGGGACCGCAGCCTTTTATTGATCTTATGCACATAAGTGTTGCAAGCCTCCTTGAACAGTTTCATGCGCATCAGGGTCAGGCAGTTGCTGCCGCAGAATTAATTCTTCATTAATCGAATCTCATAAATAACGACCTAGGGTAACCACATGCAATTTCTACCTGAGTTAACACTGTTGGGAGCGGGTCTTGTCATCTTCCTGCTCAGTCTTGGAAAAACTGACGCCGACAAAATGAAAACGTTTGCCATTGGCTTGGGAACAGCAGTCTTTGCGGCAACACTTTTAAGCTTTGGACAGGAAGGAAGCCTCTTTTTTGACTCCTACAAGATTGACCTGTTCTCCCAGGTCTTTAAGACCTTGATCGCCGGAGCTCTGCTTGTTGTCCTTATTCTGGGACGAAAACTGAAAGATATAAACAACTCTGTCCATCCAGAGTATTATCTTTTTCTCTTTATAAGCGTCCTCGGACTGATGATGCTGGTCTCAAGCATTGAGCTTCTGGCTATTTTTGTAGCCCTTGAGCTCTCCTCTTTTGCTGTCTATATCATGGTTCCTATGCGTGACGACTCAGGAAACTACCGTTTTCAGATGGAAGCCGGTATCAAATATCTGCTTTTTGGTGTCACCGCCACCGGATTCATGCTCTTTGGTATGAGTTATATGTTTGGCCTGACCGGATCAACTCAGCTTGCAGTCGTAATGGAAAAACTTTCACAGATGTATGATCAACCGGCTGCTATCATTGCCATAGTAATGGTCCTGGCTGGATTTTTCTACAAGCTTGCCATCTTCCCTTTTCATTTCTGGGTACCAGATGTCTATGAGGGCGCCTCCAACGAAACTACCGCCTTTATCGCCTCTGTGCCAAAACTGGCAGCAGTTGCCCTTCTGATCCGCATTGTAAGCATGGTGAACGGTGAAGGACAGGTCATTGTCAATATCCTGATGGTATGTGCTGTTCTTTCAATGTTTTATGGCAATCTGTCGGCACTGGTCCAGACCGATATCAAACGCATGCTGGGGTTTTCAGGTATTGCTCATGCGGGCTTTGTTCTCTTGGGCATATTAACCTTCCAAGTCAGTGGCTATGCCAATGCCCTTTACTATATCATAGGCTATGTGGTCATGAACCTGGCCTGTTTCCTGGTTATCTGTTCTATTTCCTCTAATGGGGAAAATGTCCAGCTCAATGATTTAAGCGGATTACATAAACGTTCGCCATTACTGGCAGTTACTTTAGTTGTGGCCCTTTTTGCACTCGCCGGCATCCCACCTTTTGTCGGTTTTATGGGTAAATTCATGCTCCTCGCCGGAGCGCTGAAACAAGGCTATCTCATCCTGGTTATTCTTGCGGCCATTAATACGGCAATTGCAATTTTCTATTATCTTTCTGTGATTCGGGTCACCTTTTGCAGTGATCCTGAGAATAATGGACGCATCAGCAATAGTCTCTTTACCAATGCGACATCTATTGTTCTTTTGCTCATTATTGTAAT
>JANZPQ010000202.1:0-2585 GCA_038040945.1 Desulfobulbaceae bacterium
TGAGTTTGAAAAGTGGCTGCAGGTGATGAGAGCAGGCGACAAAAAACCACAATGAAACAATAGGAGGGAACCTTGAAAAGACAGGATGAAATTTATGTCTACTGATGAACGTAATGGTCTGGAAGCCGTTCAGTTGACCAAATCATACACTGTGGATTCGCGGCAGATTACCGTGCTTGATCAGGTCAGCATGACGGTTCAGGGTGGTGAATTTGTCGTGGTGGAGGGGGAAAGCGGCAGTGGCAAGTCGACACTGTTGAGCCTCCTCTCCGGGCTGGACAAGCCGGATTCCGGAAGCATCAATCTTGGCGGCACCGATATAACCAATTTGAGTGAGGATGAACTCGCCCCCTTTCGCAACCAGACAATCGGTTATGTCTTCCAGTCCTTTCACCTTGTGCCTTCCCTGACGGCCTTTGAGAATATCACCTTTCCGGCTGAATTAAACGGGGACCCTCAGGCTGCAGCCAAGGCAGAGGACTTACTGCGCCGGGTAGATCTGAGCAAGAGGATGAATAATTTTCCGCACCAGTTGTCGGGCGGCGAAAAACAGCGGATTGCCATCTGCCGGGCCCTGATCAACAGGCCGCAGATCCTTTTTGCCGACGAACCCACCGGGAACCTGGACTCGGCCAATGGCGCCATTATCATGCAGCTCCTTCTCGAGCTGCGCCGGGAATTCAAGACCACACTGGTGCTGGCTACCCACAGCAAAGAAATAAGCAGTCAGGCAGACTCGGTCGTCCGCCTGGTCGATGGCAAGATCGAGAAGTCCTCAGAGCAGGTAACTTAAGTAGATGCTGCACTCCCGTTTCATTATCAGGCAAATAAACGGCTCCCGCAAACAGGCGCTTATTTTTGTACTCTGTGTCGCCCTGTCCCTGCTGGTCCTCACCTCCCTAGGCAGCTTCAGCGGCAGTGTTCGTAACTCAATGCTCCAGGACGCCAGGCAACTCCATGGGGCGGATATTACGCTTCAGTCCCATTATCCTTTTTCTGAACCATTGGTCAAAACTATTCTCGACTATGAAGAGCAGGGGGTTGTGCAGGGCGCCCTGGTGAACACCTTTTACAGCATGGCCAGGAATCCGCTGACGGAAAAGGCCATTCTCAGTGACTTGAAGGTGGTTGAAAAAGGCTACCCCTTCTACGGCAGGGTGGAGCTTCTCTCAGGGAGGGAGTTTTCTGAAGTTCTTAGTGAAGGCTCTATTATAGTTGACCAGGTGCTCATGGATCGCCTGGAGGCTGGAATCGGCTCCACCTTGCAGATAGGATCCACCTTGCTGACCATTGGTGATGTCGTCATCCGGGAGCCGGATCGGCCGGTATCCTTTTTTTCCTTTGGCCCGAGGATCTTTATAGCAGCGGCCGATCTGGAAAAGCTTGATCTGATCAAGAAAGGCAGCAGGATAGAGTTTGAATATCGGCTTAAAGTGGGCGATCCTGCCCTCATTGACCGGCTTGCCGAAGAATTTTCAGCCCAGACAGTGAAGCCCCAGGAAAGTGTCAAGACATTCAGGGGCAATGACTCACGGATCAAGCGTTTTTTTGAAAACTTTCTCTTCTTTCTCAACCTGATCGGCCTGTTCACCCTGGTCCTGGCCGGTATCGGCATCCAGACATCTCTGTATGCCGTGCTCCGGGAAAGTGATTATACCATCGCTGTCATGAAGTCAGTTGGGGCCACAAGCCGCTTCATCACCATCCATTTCATGGCCATGGTCATGCTGCTGGGCACCGTAGGAACACTCCTGGGGCTTCTCCTCAGTTCCCTGCTGCAGTTGTATTTCCCTATTCTTTTTGCCGGTATCCTGCCCACTAATGTCACCCTGGCTATTTCCTGGGGGGCTGTTTTTGAAGGGCTCGCCCTGGGGACACTTGTCGTGGGTCTGTTTTCTTTTCTGCCGCTGCAACGCAGCAAAAACCTCAAACCGGCCTTTATCTTTCGAAAGGAAATTGGCCGGGTCTCAAGCGGGATCTCCCATTACAGCGCCATTGCTCTCATTCTATTATTCTTTATGGGGCTGGTTGTCTGGCAGCTCGAAGATGTCAAGATCGGTTTTTTCTTCATCTTGGGACTCTGCACCCTGATAGGCCTGGCAGCACTGATGACGCAAGGGTTGCTGCTGGTTATGAAAAAAAACACACCCCGCTCTCTGGTGCTGCGCCAGTCCTTTCGAGGTTTGTTCAGGCCAAACAATGCCACCCTGGCCATTATCATTACCCTCAGCGCCTCACTCTCAGTAATTTTTTCCATCTATCTCATCGATCAGAGCCTGCGGGCCACCTTTATAGAGTCTTATCCTGAAAATCTGCCCAATGCCTATTTCCTGGATATCCAGACTGAGCAGAAAAAAGAGTTTGCCGATATTCTCAGGCGAGAGGCGGAGTATTTCCCTATTATCAGGGCCAGACTGATCTCAATTAACGAGAAGCTTGTGCAGCGGGATGAGGAGAAAAAAACAAGACGGGACAATATGACCCGCGAATTCAATCTGACCTATCGCGACCATCTTCTCAAAGATGAGCAATTCTCAGAGGGAGAGACCCTTTTTGGCAGCAGGGTCGAGGAGCTGCGGGGCAGG
>JANZPQ010000203.1:0-8944 GCA_038040945.1 Desulfobulbaceae bacterium
GTGGATTCGTTTCTAGCTATCTGCGAGCAGATGGCAGATTCGATGAAGTAAAAATTACGAATTACGAATTACGAATTACGAATGTTGTAATTTTGGGGTTGGAGTCATTGTTAAGGCGGAATTTATTTGTTCCGTTTTTTAGGCCAGAGAAAGGCGGCAACAAAACCGGCAGAGTAGATGCCTGCCATCACCAGTCCTATGATGCCAAGAGTACCTAAGATTCCTGGGGAGTCGGATATACGATCAGCCAGGATCAGGATGGAGGAACCAACGATCAGCGCCGAGATGATCATGGAGATCCCTGTGAGTCGGCTGGAAGAGTCCATCTTCTCAGCCAGATGATCGATACGTTTTATCTCCAGGTTCAGGGTGAACTGGCTGTGTCGGAACTGATCGAGGAAGCGTTGAATCTCCTGGGGCATGTTTTCCAGGAGATCGAGATAGCCCGTCATACTTTTTTCCATCCGCTGACGGATGGCCGCAAGACCATAGCGATTGGTGACAACCTCCCGGATCTGTGGCTCAACATGGGCCAGGACATCAAATTCAGGGTCGAACTGTTCAGCTACGCCCTCAATAGTGGTCAGGGCCTTGATCAGAAATATCAGATCACTTGGGCAGTGGACCTGATAGCGCTGGAGCATGGCAAAAAAATCTGCCAGTAGTTTGGTGATATCCAGGTGTCGCAGGTCGGATTCCTGAAAGTGAGTGGCGAATTGTTGCAGGTCGGAACGAAAATCACGCCGGTCGGTGATCAGCGGATCAATATCAGTCAGTTCAATCGCTACTCGACACAGTCTGTCGATATCTCCTTTCATCACCCCGGTTACCAGATCGATCAAGTGGTCGGTTGTCTTTTTGTCGAGTTGTCCTGTCATGCCGCAATCAATGAAACAGAGCTTGTTGCCTGGAAGTAGAAAAATATTTCCCGGGTGGGGATCGGCATGAAAAAAACCAAAACGCAGACACTGTTTAAAGATGGCGTCAGTGCCGGCGGCGACAATCGCCCTGCACGCGTCAGCGCCTAGGTGTTCAGGGTTGACGGTAGAGAGCAGCCGGCCATGGATCTCTTCCAGGGTCAGGACATTTCTGGTGCTTGCCTCCCAATAGACCTTGGGAAAGGAGATGTTTGGATCGTCCTGAAAGTAACGGCGCAGCCGTTCCGTAGACTGGCCTTCGTGGATCAGGTTGACCTCTTTGGACAGTTCCCGCGCAAACTCCTTGGCCACGGCTACCGGACTGTAGCCAAGGTTGGAAAAATAGTGTTCCACGAACTGGGCCATTCCTTCCAGTAGGGCCATATCCTCTTCGATCCGTTGTCGATTTCCAGGGCGCAGGACCTTGATTACCACCTCACTTCCATCAACCATCCTGGCTCGATGTACCTGAGCCATGGAGGCCGCGGCCAGTGCATCCTGTTCGATGGAGGAGAAGAGAAGAGCGAGGCGGCCGGGGAACTCGTCAGCCAGAACCTTTTGAATCTCGCTCCAGGTTACCTGCGGGCAGTTATCCTGGAGTTGTTTGAATTCTTCCGCCCATTCCGGTGGGACCAGATCAGGTCTGGTGGACAGGAGTTGGCCCAGTTTGATAAAGGTGGGCCCGAGCTCCTCAAAGACCATCCGCATGCGCACAGCTCGGGAGAGTGTTGCCGCCTGGGCCTGGAGACCGGGCTTTTCTTCTTTTTTCAGGCCGGGCAGCCAGGTGTCAAATCCCAGATCAATAATAATCTCCCTGAAACCAAACTTGGACAAGACCTTCAGGATCTCGGCCAGTCGCCGGGTGCTGCGGAGTGTCTGTTGAATATGAGGGATTTTCATCGGGGTCTCAGGTTCTGCTTATGCTCAATCATTGAAGAGATTGAGAAGGGATCCCTCTGCGAGGTCTGATTGTCTGTCGGGTGAGAATCATAGCTTTTTAGGATCAAATTCTGGTTGACTGGCAAAGGCTCTGTCTATAAGCCCTTGCAGTTCTTTTTTAATTTTCTTGGCTGGAGGGATCAGAGAGAGGGTCGGCAGGAATTTTTCAATGGGTTGGGGCGGCTGCAGGCGCATCTTCTGTTCCATGGTGAGAGCACTACCAGTGTCGATTGTGCCCGCCATAGGGCCGGAACTGCCAGGGGTTACCCCGTCCATGCCGCGGAGAAAAAGCATAATACCGCTGATATCATTCTTTTGGTAAAAGAGATTGATCTCTTCTTTGATCGTCTCCTGGTCTTCGGCCAGTTCAAGGATATTCTGCCGATACTCGGCAACATGTTCTTCCAGAGAGTCGTAAATGTCAAAAAACATATTTTGAAAGCGCCATTTTCGGGTAAGACCATGGACGGGGATGTCTGCCAGCACCCGTTTTCTGATGGTGGCTGATTTGCTTACGTATTGGTCGTAAAAAAGGATCTCCCCCAGGCCGGTGATCCTGAAAAGATCATCGATCAGGGCGTTATCTCTCAGCAGAACATAGAGACGGACAAGGTCAAAGCCGATCTTTTCTTCCAGCTCCAAGGTCCCGGCAATGATGTTTTTTTGATAGGCATCGGAGTCCTCTTCGATGATCTTGCGAAAGCCGAAATAGCGATCGGCAATCTCTTTTTTGACCTCAAAGGCCAGGGTTGTATTCAAATCCAGCATGGAGTCACCTCGTATGCATAAGGGGTATTTTATATATAAGGAAGCTCTGTTTTTGTCCAGCGCTGTTTTATTATAGCGACTTCAGCTGGCGGATGCAATATTTCAGCATATTTCAGCAGGCGCTCAATGAGCGTAAGAAAAAGTGAGCTTTTGTTTCAAGGGAGGAGTGATGAGGTGCTGAGTGCCAACTGCTGAGAAACGGCTGGTTAACGGCTCTTCCCCTGAGCGCTTCTTGCCTTTGCAAGGGGAGGACGGTTGTGTTGCAATGGCTTAGGGTCGATGTGAGGTCCTGGCCTTGGCCAAGATCAGGGTCTCTCAAACCTGATAGCGATCAAGAACGGTGAGCGGGGCGATGGGGGTGTTGAGGCGCCGAATTTCCAGATGGAGATGGGGGCCGGTTGTCAGGCCGGTCTGCCCGACCTGACCGATGGTTTGTTGTGGATCGATCTGTTATCCTCCCGCTCACAGGCGATTGGAATGAGGCTTCCAGCGGCCGAAATGGTGCTCTGGATTTTCTGCCACATCCTGGTTAAAACGATTTTGACAGGTCGTGACTGGTTCGCTACGGCTTGGCGGTGAGTGATCTCAATTATTTCAGTACTTGGAAAGAGTGGCCATGACTCTTGATTTCCTTCTGCTTTGGCAGGATGTGTACTGTTTGCCAATCCGCTGAAAGTGAGGTAGGTTGCAGTACATCTTCAGGTCTCTCCAAGGTGGTATGAGAGTTTTCCCCAACAGAACAGAAAGAATTGATGAAATGAGTATGGAAATATTTTTTATTCTGGCCAGTTATCTGATTGGTGCCATTCCTTTTGGCTTGCTCATAGGCCGTCTTGTTGGCGCAGACGTGCGTCTGGAAGGAAGTGGTAATATTGGCGCCACCAATGTGGGTCGGGTGCTGGGTAAAAAATTGGGTATTCTGACCCTGCTCTGTGACGTGGCCAAGGGCTTCCTGCCTGTCTGGGGAGTCACTTTTCTGCTTGGCGAAACAGCAGTGGCCAGAGAGCTGACCGTGCTCTTGTGTGGACTGGCCACGGTTCTTGGTCACATGTTTCCGCTCTATCTCAAATTTCAAGGGGGAAAAGGAGTAGCCACTGCCCTGGGTGTTTTTCTTTTTTTCTCTCCAGGAAGTATCCTCATCAGTCTGCTTGTTTTTGTCGCTGCGGTGGCCGTTTCCGGCTATGTCTCTGTGGGATCACTTGGGGCCACGGCCCTGATTCCCCTCTGGCTCTGGATCCTCGGTGAATCTCCCGAGCTCCTGATGGTGGCGCTTGTCATTGTCCTTCTCATCTGGTTCCAGCATCGGTCCAATATCGGCAGACTGCTGCGTGGCGAGGAAAAAGGGTGGAAGAAGGGGTGAGGCATGACCAGGGAAGAATGGCAGGCCATTGATGAGGCCAGGAAATTATTGAATCTGGCTGACCGAGCTACCCTGGGCGAGATCAAACGGGCCTATCGCAAGATGTGCAAGCGGCATCATCCTGATGCTGTCGGTGATGAATCGGTAGCCGATGCTGCCATCATCCGGGAACTTACCAGGGGCTATGATCTGCTCATGCGTTATTGTGATCAGTTTCGCATCCCTCTGGTGCCGGGAGATGGAGAGGGCCTGGAACCAGAAGACTGGTGGATGGACCGTTTTGGCCGTGATCCCCTGTGGGGGAAGGCAGCAGAAAAAAAATAAAAAAAGGGATAAGCGGCATGGATAAGGACGATAGAAGAGATCAGGAGCGTTTTTCTCTCAGCGTGCAGACCAAGGTTACGGCGGAATCCCGTAGCGGATCAACGCCGGTCTTTGAGTTTGTCACCGCCGACATCAGTGCCGGCGGCGCCTTTATTGCTACCAGCCGTCCCCTGCCCATTGCCAGCAAGGTCCGTTTGGAGTTTTTTCTCTCCCTTGAAGAGCTTTCCCAACTTCGTTTTGTCCTGGCCAGGGAGAGCTTGAAGCTGTGGGAGGGTGAACGGGCCTGGGTTACTGCCACCGGGGTGGTTATTCGGGCGGAAAAAGAAGGGGGCGCCATCATCTTTGACCAGAACTATCAGATATCCCCTATCGGGAGATCAGAGAGTGACTCCGCCTAGCGTTTAAACAAGCCACCGATCTCGAACGAAAATCCTCTTCAATCAGCAGGCATCAGAGATGCAGATGAAAGATGGGTATCATGAAAAATCAGGATTTTTGTTCAAGATCAAGGCGTGAAGAAAATTTTACCGCAGGCATATAGCTGATATTCCGAGGATAAAATTTTCACAACAACGCAGAGATTGGGTAAAAAGACCATTTTTCAAGGTACCCAGATGATTTTCTCTGTGCCTCAACGGGAAATGGATATTCATGCTGAATATTTCTGTTATCCCTTGGCAAAGAGCAGGGCGGCCCACTCCTTTTTCTCTTCCTGTCGCGTCAGCGAAAAACCCAATTGGGCAAAACATGAGATGATATTGCTCACCTGTTGCCCCTGAAGGATGCCGGAGAGGAGCAGCTGGCCATTTCTCTCGGTTAAGCGGTCAAGATCAGGGGCCAGCTCCAGCAGCACGTCATGGACAATATTGGCGATCACCAGGGAGAAAGGGGTGGTTAAAGAGGCGAGCGGAGTGATTGCACCCTCCATGATCTGTTGCAGCTGGTTACGGACAATGTTCTCTTCGGTTGCAGTCACCGCCAGGGGGTCGTTGTCAATGGCCATGACCATGGAGGCGCCAAAGAGGGCGGCGGCCATTCCCAATATGCCGGTACCGGTGCCTACATCGAGGACGCTGCTGTCGGATCTGTCCATCAATGCCTCCTGCAAAAGCTGCAACGACAGGCAGGTGGTGGCATGATGTCCGGTGCCAAAGGCCATCCCCGGATCCATGACAATGACCTTCTCGTTTTCTAGAGGCTCATACGGCTCCCAGCTGGGGGCAATGATGAGACCCGGAATAATGGCAAAGGGCTTGAAATGCTCCTTCCATGTTCTGGACCAGTCCTCGTCTTCGATAAAGCTGGTCTCAATGGTGGGCACGGCAAGCTCAAAGATCTCCGCCAGTTCTTGAAGATAGTTGTTAAGCTGGCTCAAGATGAGGTCGGTTTCCGCTTGATCCCCCTGGCCCTTGTCGAACCAGGCATTGATCAGGGCCTTGTTTCCCGGTTGCTCCACGCTTAACTCCACTCCCGCGCCGGTTATCCCTACCATGAAATCTTCAATGGCATCGGTGAGAACCGGGTCGGTAATGATCGAAATTTTGAGCCACTGACGGCCTTGGTCTTGCTCTGAAGTCATTTGCAGGTTCTCCTGGTATTGAGCTGACAGCTGCCATTGCAAGGCTGTCAGCTACTTTGATCAAATATTTTTATAAATACTATCAAGGATATTTCTTGACAAGGGACTGCTACCTGTTATTTTTCCCCAAATAATGCTTTAATTCCAAGAAGCATTCAAGTTGACACCGAGAAGGCAAGCGAGCTGCGACGAAGCAGTACGGGTAGTACGGTGAGAAGCCGCGCAGTGCAGCCGACGAAGGTGCCGGCTTGAATGCAAATTGGAATAATAAACAGATTGTTTACTACGCCGTTGTTGTTCAAATATATAAAGGCAGATGCTATGGAACATACCATACACTTTTTACCCGATGATATCCGTGTCAAAGTTGCACCCGGAGAAAATCTACTGACAGCCGCTGCTGCCGCCGGGGTTTATATCCATGCCTACTGCGGAGGAGACGGGGTCTGTGGCAAGTGCAAGGTGCATCTGGAGCAGGGAGAGGTGGAGACTGATCATGCGGCCACACTGAAGCAGGCCGACTATGAGCGGGGGGTTCGGCTGGCCTGTAAAACCCGGGTTGTCTCAGATGTTACTATACGCATTCCAGAGACGATCAAGGCGGATGGCAAGGCCCTGAAGCGGGAGCCCAAGACCACCCGGGCCATTTCGGCCCGCTCCATGGAAGCCCTGGTCGGTACCTGGGAGATTGATCCGCCCGTGGGCAAGCTCTTTCTCAAACTGCCGCCGCCAACCATGGATGATAATGTCTCTGATATGCAGCGCCTGATGCGCGCCATTAAAATCGCGCTGCCCGACAATCTCGAACCCAACTATGACCACCCCCAGTTGATCCGGGAACTCTCCGGCATTCTGCGCGAGGCGGAGTGGGAGGTCACGGTCATCCTCCTGCACGGCAAGGGATCGACAGAGCCTGACCGGATCATTGCCGTCGAGCCGGGGGATACCACCGACCGTCTCTATGGTCTGGCCATTGATATCGGCACCACCACGGTCAACGGGATCCTCATTGATCTTAATAGCGGCGAGGTCATCGCCGAGGGTTCAGGCTATAATGGTCAGATCGGCTATGGCGAGGATGTCATCTCCCGCATGATCTATGCCGCCCGTCCCGGCGGACTCAAGACTCTGCAGGAAAAGGTGGTCGGGACCATCAACACCATCATTGAAGAGATGTGCCGCAAGGTGGTGATCAGTCCCAGCGATATCAGTTATATCATGACCGCCGGCAATACGGTCATGGCCCATCTGCTGCTGGGTATCAATCCCCGCTATATCCGCGAGGCCCCCTATGTGCCCAGTGTCAGCCAGTTTCCCCTGACCAAGGCGGCCGATCTCGGCATCATGGCCCACCCCTCAGTCAGGCTTTTCCTCTATCCCTGTATCTCTTCCTATGTAGGCGGTGATATCGTGGCCGGTGTCCATGCCTGTCAGATGCACAAGAGCGAGCAGATCTCTCTGTTTATTGACATCGGCACCAACGGCGAGATCGTGGTCGGGAATAATGAATGGATGGTTTGTGCCGCCTGCTCAGCCGGACCGGCCTTTGAGGGTGGCGGGATCAAGCACGGGATGCGGGCCAGTCAGGGGGCCATTGAAAATTTCCATATCGAGCCGGAAACCCTGGATCCCATGATCGTCACCATCGGCCAGACAAAACCCCGGGGCATCTGCGGCTCCGGCCTGATCTCCATTGTCTCCGAACTGCTTGAGGCAGGCGTTATTGATCCCCAGGGAAAATTCAACCGCGAACTGAATAATCCCCGTATCCGTGAAGGTGAGGACCGCTGGGAGTATGTGCTGGCCTGGGGACAGAACTCCATGACCGGTGAAGATATTGTTATCACCGAGGTGGATCTTGACAACCTGATGCGGGCCAAGGGTGCCATGTATGCGGGCTACCAGACCCTGCTTGAGTCAGTGGGGTTGGGATTTGGTGATTTGGACCGGATTATCCTGGCCGGCAATTTCGGGGCCTATATCGATCTGGAACGGGCCATCTGCATCGGGCTGCTGCCTGATATTGACCGGGAGCGGTATTATTATATCGGTAATGCCTCACAGCTGGGTTGTCAGATCAGCTTGCTCGATCATCGCCGTTTTCGCGATCGGGTGGATGTTCGTAAGCTGATGACCAATATCGAGTTGTCAGAGAATCCTGATTTCATGAATCATTATGTGGCCGCCCTCTTTCTGCCCCACACTGACATGAGTTTGTTTCCATCGGTGAAGTTAAAGAAGAAATAGCATCCTGCGGCTTGGGCTGAGAGTGGCCCTGACATTGACAGAAGAGTGAATAATGGGTAAAAGAAAGAGCCTTATTGATATCAATCCCTCTATTTAAGAGATAATTAAGAGATAACTCATCGAGACAAGGAGAACAGCATGTCACAGAAAGTAATGGCAATTGCCGAAAGCATCAATATCATGGGAAAACGCAGCGGAACCGCTATGAAAGAGCGGATCCAGGGGCCCATTCAGGAGATGGCAAAGGAAGAAGCGGCGGCTGGTGCCTCCTATCTTGACCTCAATATCGGACCTGCACGTAAAGATGGTGTTGAGCTGATGCCCTGGATTGTGCAGACCGTTGAGGCCGTTTCTGATGTTCCTCTCTGTCTCGACACCACCAATATGGATGCCATGACAGCCGGCTTCAAGGTGGTGAAAAATAAAGAACTGACCATCATGAACTCCATTTCCGCCCAGCCCGAGCGGATGAAGAATTTGATCCCTGTGGCTGCTGAGGCCGGATGTAATGTTATCGCCCTGCTCTGGGGAGCGGACGGTATGCCCCGCGATTCAAACGAGCGCGCCTCCATGGCCGTTGACCTGATGATGGCCCTGAGCGAGGCCGGTATTCCCAATGAGAAGATGCTCTTTGATCCCATCGGTACCCCCATAACTCTCGGTGCCGATCAGATTGCCTCCGGCCTTGAGTTCATGATGATGCTTGGCGATATCGCCCCGGGCGCCGGCTCTACCGTCGGTCTCTCCAACGTCTCCAACGGCGTGGCCGAGCATCTGCGCAAGTATCTGGATCGCACCTATCTGATCATG
>JANZPQ010000204.1:0-3281 GCA_038040945.1 Desulfobulbaceae bacterium
TTTTCGTCTCTTGCCGAAAGGCCAACGCTCTCATTTCTGCGCGGCTTTTCGGCCCCGGTCACAGTTGAACCCTTTCAGAGAAGGGAAGAGTTGGCATTTCTCATGGCCCATGACAGTGATCTTTTCAACCGCTGGGATGCTGCCAACCGGCTCAGTGAATCCATTATCCTGGAATGTGTGCAGGCCCTGCAGCAGGGTGGTGTTCCAGTCCTTGACTCCCTGTTTGTCGATGCCCTGCGTCTGAATCTGCAACAACAGGGCAGTGACAAGGCGCTGCTGGCCCAGGCCTTGACCCTGCCCGCTGAAACCACTCTGGCGCTGCAGATGCAGGTCATTGACCCTGACAATCTATTTCTGGCTCGACAGTTTGTACGAGCCGAGATGGCCCGGCAGTTACACCATGATTTTCATCAAGTTTATGAAGAGAACAAGGAAGTCGGGGGGTATATTTTAACTCCAGAGGCCATGGGGCAGAGGAGTTTGAAAAATATATGTCTTTCCTATCTGCTGGCCATGGATCCTTTGCCAGTTGATTATCTGGAACTGGCAGTGAGTCAGTATAAGCAAAAGGCTAATATGACCGATGTGATGGCCGCTCTCGGTGCCCTGGCACAGTGCCAGGTAGAGGATCGCCAGGAGGCCTTGGCTGACTTTTACCAGCAGTGGCAGGATGAGCCCCTGGTGGTTGACAAGTGGCTGAGCCTGCAGGCCACCTCAACCCTAGAGGATACCCTGGATAAAGTGAAAGAGCTTCTGGTCCATCCAGCCTTTTCCCTGCACAATCCCAATAAAGTGCGGGCCCTGATCGGCGCTTTCTCTTCAGGAAATCATGTGCGTTTTCATGCATCGTCGGGAGCTGGATACGCCTTTCTGGGTGAGCAGATTCTTGGACTTGATCCCATTAATCCACAGATTGCCTCGCGGTTACTCACTCCCTTTACAAGCTGGAAACGGTATGATACAAGCAGGCAGCAGTTGATGCGGCAACAGATGGAGCGGATTGCTGGAAGGCCAGGTCTGTCGGCCGGAGTCTATGAAGTGGTGCAGAAGAGTCTGTTATAGCAGTAAAAATCGGGAAGAAGGGTGTACGGTAACATCTTCAAGCATATAGGATACCAGGCTGATGCAGAATATTCTTTTGTGGATTGAATACGGGTTGATAGTTGGGGGTATAATTTTACTGGCCAAGGCTCTTGCCCCGGTCAGGGCGATTATACAGCTGTTGCCTGAGGGAAATGTCCGGACCAGATGGAAGGTTCTGGCAGCCCTTATCTTCATGTTTATTACAGGCTATATCCTCTATGTCTTTTTTCATTTCCCCGCCCATATTATCTCTCTGAGCGACATAGTTGTCCCCGGGATATTTTTAGGCGGCGCTATTTTTGTTTGTATGGTCTGCTCTTTTTCCTTGAAAACAGCCCTGGATCTGCAGCAGATATGTATTCTTGAACAGGAGATCATCACTGATCCATTAATGAACATTTATAATCGTCGCTATCTTGATCGCCGGCTTATGGAAGAGGTTCAACGGGCCAGTCGATATGAACTGCCTTTTTCTGTTTTCCTCCTCGATATCGATCATTTCAAGAAGGTAAATGATACCTACGGGCACCAGGTTGGTGATTTGGTCTTGAAAAAAATCGGGTCCGTGATTGTCAATTCCGTGCGTGAACTTGACGTGGTGATTCGCTATGGAGGGGAGGAGGTCCTGGTGATCCTGCCGAGTACCAAGGTGGCTGACGCGGTTGAACTGGCCGAACGGCTGCGTCGGAAGATTGAAGAGACGATGATGGTAGAGCCGGATCTGGAAAAAATTCGACCAGCCATCCGTGTGACCGTCAGCATCGGGGTTGCCGGATATCGATTTTGTGGTGATCAGGATACTGTCGATACGATAGTGGGGCGAGCCGATAAGGCCCTGTATCAGGCCAAGAGCGAAGGCCGTAACAGGGTGGTTTCCAGTAATGGAAGCGATAGCCTGAACGGAAACATCATGACAAAAAAATGATAAACTCCTACAGCCACTTCTCCGCATTCATGCTACATGGCGCCTTGCTCTTGTTCAGCGGGTCTCGATATTATTCGTTTTCATCGCCTCTTTGACCTCACTGACCGGGACCTCCTGACGATGGAAGATACCGGCCGCCAGCGCCGCCTCCACATCGGTTTCCCGGAAGACATCGACAAAATGCTGGGCTGAGCCTGCACCCGATGAGGCGATCACCGGAACGGAGACCGCCTCTCGGACCTGCCTGATCAGCTCATGATCAAAGCCGCTGTTGGTTCCATCACGGTCAATACAGTTGAGGAGAATCTCGCCTGCCCCCAGCAGTTCACAGGTTTTGGCCAGCTGCACGGCATCGATATCACGTCCTTCCCGGCCCCCCTTGACGGTGCACTGATACCAGCAAAAATTCTCTCCTTGCGGCCCGGGGATGGTCGTCTGAATCGTAGTGTGTTCAGTATCTTCAGGGGCGTGAACATAGACCCGCCTGGGATCAACGGAGATCACCACGGCCTGGGCGCCATAGACAAAAGAGATCTGCTCGATGGCGCTCTTGCCGCTTTTCTTGCCCGTTTTTAGAAATTCCTCCACTGCATACACCGCATCACTGCCAATAGAGATCTTGTCAGCCCCGGAACGAAAATATTCGGCGGCAACATCGAGCGCGGAATAATGTTTACCGTCTGAATCTGTAAATTCCCGGATACCGCCGCCTATGGTCAGAGGGACAAAGACATTCTCGGAAGTCCGTTGCAGTACCTCGAGCATGGGTTGATCCTGCATGGGGAAGTCGCGGAAGCCGGTGATGTTGAGAAAGGTGATTTCATCAGCGCCTTCTTCATAATAGCGACGGGCGAGTTCAACCGGCTTGCCCAGATTGCGCACCTCACCATCGTTGCGCACATCGTACTGATCGCCCCTGGTTACCACCAGGTCACCCTGATCGTTGGTACGCACGTCAAGGCAGGCAATAATACGTTTGGCGATATGTGTTTTTTTATCCTTGGTCGGCAGCGCCTGGCGCACTGTAATAGCTTCACGACCCTGAGAATCGAGATAATTCTTCAGGATACCCAGTCCAGCCTCGCCGCTTTTCTCGGGATGAAACTGAAAGGCAGTGACATTGCCGCGCTCAACGCCACTGACAAAGGATTCGCCATAATCGGTAGTTGCAAGCAGCCAGTCCGGCCCCACATCAGCAATGGACGCCCGGTAGGAGTGGACAAAATAGAGCTTCTCCTCATGATAGTCTTTGAGTATGGGAGATTCTTTATGA
>JANZPQ010000205.1:0-6994 GCA_038040945.1 Desulfobulbaceae bacterium
TGCCCCCTATAGGAATTGAAACCTATAATGCAGCTATGATTTTAGGAATGCAATACTATTTTCTTCTCAAGCAGGGCCACGGTTTCAATATGATGGGTCTGGGGGAACATGTCCACGGGCTGGAGTTTTTTGATGGCAAAGCCGGCGCGGGTCAGCTCGCCCAAGTCCCGGCACAGAGTAGCGGGGTCGCAGGAAATATAGACCAGCCGTTTTCGGGTGAGGGCTGCAAGGTATGGGGCAAGCCCTGGGGCGCCTTGTCTGGGCGGGTCGATGATCACACAGTCAAAACTCCGGCCTTCTGTTGTAAGTGTCTGGCAGCGTTCATGGATGGGGCTTTTCTCAAAGAGGGTGGTGGTGAGTCCTGCCCGCGCGCTGTTTTTACGGGCCGAGCGGATGGCTGATCCCTGACCTTCAATGCCCAGCAGGGAGGCGGAGTGCATGGCTAAGGGGATGGAAAAGTTGCCCATGCCGCAGAAGAGATCAAGGATAGTTGTCTCCGGATCAGCCTGACAGAAATCAAGGACCGTCTGGATGAGCTGGATATTCTGCTCCAGATTGACCTGGCAGAAGCCGCCGGCTTCCCAGGAGAGCGAAATCGATTTGTCAGTGTGGCCGGGAAAGGATGGAAGCAGAAGTCGTAATCCTTCGCCGTCGTTGTCTGCTGTGTTGCTGGTGTCCGGACCGCAGGTCAGGAAGTCCTGGCCGCAAAACAGGATCTTTTCGATCAGAGGCAGGGACTCTACCAGCGCACCAGCCTGTTTGATGTCGGCGGGGCGCGGTTTACGGGAGAGGTGAAAAAGACAGATCACTCTGGAGCTTGCCGGATTGAGCAGCAGTTCCAGCTCGCTTGTGCTGGCCACTATCCTGTGGAATGGGGGCAGATCCTGCAGTTGCTGCAAGGCGCTGTTCAGCTCCGGCCTGGCCAGGAGGCACTTCGTGATCGGGACGCATTGATGGGAGTGGAAGCGGAGAAAGCCAGGCCGCCCGTTTTCATCTATTCGCAGCCGGAGACGCTGGCGATAGCCGAAGACCCGGGGTGAGGCAATGGGGTCAGTCAGCAGCGACGCCGCCTTGTGCAATGCGCTCTGGGTGCTATGCTGGAGCAGATCCTGCAGGATCCCCTTTTTGATCTGGAGCTGCTGCTCGTAATCGCAGCACTGGAGGTCGCAGCCGCCGCATGTCCCGTAATTCGGGCAGGGTGGCTGGACGCGGTGGGGAGAGGCCTCAAGGATCGCGCTTGCGGCTGCCTCGGCAAAACCCTTTTTCTCAGCTAGAATTCGGGCCGTGACGAGTTCTCCCGGCAGGACATGCCGAAGCAGGACGATTGGTCCATCTTCCCTGCGGGCCAGACCGTGGCCGCCATTGACTATTTTTTCAATCCTGAGAGGGGAGACGCTCATTTTTTCAATGACGTACGGGTTGAGGAAATGGTATTTTATCTGCAAAGCTTGAATTTTTGTCAACAATCAGCATTTCGGCCGTATTTCTGCCATATTTCTGCCGTATGGCTGGCTGATTTTCAAGCTGAAACGTGAGTGCCGGTTGTTTTTATAGCCCTTCCCGGATGAAACTTCATCCATAAATCAATAGTCCAACCATATTTTGATGCGTATCCTGCCCCTTTTCTGCCTGATCTTGTTTCTGCTGATTCCCGACGCGGTGCGTGGGGCAGTGGTCTTGGATGTCACGGTCAGCAGCGGCAGTAAGGAGACAGCTGATGCCGTGGAATCCAGTGACGGAGGCCCGGTTGCAGCTCGCCTGGATGAGCAAACGCTTGCTCTTATCCAGGCCCGGCTCAGAATCTACCAGCAGCGGCAAAGCCCTCGGCTCAGTGTCGGAGAGATGCGTCGTCTGCACCGTCAGGCAGCCGCTGACATTCAATCAGTCCTGGAACCTCTGGGCTATTATTCCCCCCGGATAGAAAGCGCCCTTGTTGAGACTGAGGGCCTCTGGCATGCCTCGGATATTGTCACACCTGGCGAGCCGGTGCGTGTACGCTCTCTTTCTGTCGCTGTCACAGGTGCCGGCTGTGAATTGTCTCTTTTTTCTGATCTCAGGGAGCAGTTTCCCCTGCAGAAGGGGGCCGTCCTCAATCATCAGCACTATGAAGGCGGCAAAAAAGTTATTCTGCAATGGGCCAGAAGGAACGGTTTTGTCGAGGCCAGATTTGAAAAAAGTGAGATCAGGGTGTATCAGGCAGACCTCCAGGCTGAGATTGAGCTGCTCTTGCATACTGGCCGTCGATTTCTCTTTGGCACGACTCATTCCAATCAGAAAATCATCAATCAGCAACTCCTGTCACGCTATCTTCCCTATAAAGAGGGTGAGCCTTATTCCCTTCGGGCCCTGACCAGATTGCAGTCAACTCTGTATGATACGGGTTTCTTCAGCGGGGTGACGGTGGATCCCGAATTTGATAAAATCAGCGAACAGCGTGTCCCTGTTGCCCTGACCCTGACCCCTGCCCTGCGCAATCGTTACAGCTTTGGTATCGGCTATGGCACTGATACCGGGATGCGGGGCAAGATGGAGTGGAAAAACAGACTGTTCAATGACAGCGGCCATAAGGTGCACAGCTCTCTGCAGCTCTCTGAAAATATCAACAAGATTGGCGCTTCCTATGAGATTCCTGTGGCTGATCCTAGGTATGATGCCCTGAAGTATGCAGGGAGTTGGGCCAGTGAACAGTGGGAGGGCACGCAGACAAATCTGCTTTCTGTGGCTGCGTCCTTAAGTCATTCCGGGCCGGTGTATCAGTATGGGGCTACTTTTGAGGTTCGGGATGAAAATTATGATGTGGGAGCAACCAGCGGCTCCAGTTTCCTCCTCTTGCCGGGGCTTGGCTGGAGTGTTGTTTTTGCGGAAAACAGGATTAATACTGAGGATGGGTGGCGTTTTTCCGTCGATGTAAAAGGGACGGAAAAAAGTTTGCTTTCGGATGCCACCTTTGTGCAGGCCCAGGCCGGGGTGAAGGGGATCAAATCCTTGTTTGACAAGTGGCGCTTGATTGGCCGCTTTACCCTTGGCACCACCGTTGTTGACTCTATTGATGACCTTCCCCCGTCCTTACGATTTTATACCGGTGGCGATCAGAGCGTTCGAGGCTATGACTATAAAAGTATTGGCCCTGTTGATTCCTCTGGAACGGTAGTTGGCGGTCGCTATCTGATGGTCGGCAGCATGGAAGCAGAGCGGAGGGTGAATGACTTGTGGAGCGCCGCTGTTTTTTATGATACTGGACAGGCCATGGACAGTATCGATGTCGATCTGAAACAGAGTGTGGGGATTGGGGCGAGGATTACCTTGCCCTTTGGTCAGATACGAATGGATGTGGCTGTTCCCTTGATGGAAGAAGAGTTTTCGTACCGTTTTCATCTCAATGTGGGGGCGGATCTGTGAAACGGTGGTGGTATGTCAGTTTTTTATTACTGCCCGTGTTGATCCTCCTGGCGGCTTTTGCCTTCCTCGGGTTGACGGAGAATGGTCTCCGGCAGTTGGCCAGAATCGCGGTGAAATTCTCCAGCGGGGTGCTGGCCATTGAAGATGTCCAGGGCAGGCTGGTTGACAGGTGGCAACTGGATGGATTGCGGGTGCAGACAGCAGCCGCTGATCTGAGCTGCAAAAAAATTGTGGTCCAGTGGCAGCCCCTGGCTCTTTTTCAGGGGACAGTGCGGGTTGTTACCTTTCATGGAGCAGGTGTTGACCTTTTGATAAAGGAGGAAGGGAAAGAGAAAGAGAAAGGGCAGGAAAATGCCTCTTTTGTCCTTCCTCACATCCGGTTTCCTCTGGGAGTCGTCTTTGATGCCTTCGAACTGGAAGATGTATCTATCAATGATATCCGTGGCATGGAACTGCTGCGGGTTGACAAGGTCAGTCTTGAACTGGCGGCCGGGAAAGATCAAGTTACCCTGAAAAGATTTGAGTTCAGCATTCCCGGGGCTTCGGTATATATTGAGGGGAGCGTTGGTCTTGGCGGCAAGTGGCCGCTTGATCTGCAGGGAGGCTGGGCTATGAAGGAGAAGGAGTCCGAACTCTTTGCCGCCGATTTTCTGCTCCACGGCGACTTGACCGATCAGCTGAACGCCCAGGTTGATTTTCAGACCCCGGTACAGACCAGGGTGAATCTTAGTTGTTCCAATCCCCTTGCTGACCTGCGCTGGCAGGCGGACGCTGTTCTTGCTCAAATCAGACTGCCGGAGGTGAATCCGGACTGGCCTGAACTGGAAGTGGTGTCAGCGGATATCAGGGCCTCGGGTACAAAGACCGAATATCAGGGGACGGTACAGCTGGAAGGGAGTTGGGCGCAGTTTCCTCAGACGAGGATGGAGGCTGAGCTCGCCGGAGATCTTGCCGGCCTGCGGCTATCGTCGCTTCGTGTGCACTTACCCGAAGGTCAGCTGGCAGTACAGGGAACGGTTGGCTGGCAGGATGGCCTGACCTGGCAGCTTGATCTTGAGGGAAAAAATGTTAACCCCGAGTCGTATTTTCCCGATTGGCAAGGGAGTATCAACACCAGGGTTACCAGCAACGGACGGTTGCAGGGAGATAAGCTCAGCGCTGAGATGCAGCTTCTGGCCCTTGATGGCGATCTGATCGGCTATCCTCTGTCGGGCAGCGGTTCGGTGACCGTGGCTGAGGATGCGGTGCAGGTGAAAGAGATGCTGCTGCGGAGCGGTGAGTCAGAGTTGGGCGTAAGCGGAACGGTGGGAAATGTTCTGGATCTGCAAGTCCAATTTGATACGCAAAACCTTGGTAATCTGTTGCCGAATGCTGGAGGAGAGGCGCATTTTCAGGGAACTGTTCAGGGCAGTCGAGAGGCGCCGGAATTTTCCTTTGCGCTTGACGCAACTAGCATTTCTTATGAGGACAATGTATTGCAAGCCCTCACTGGTTCAGGGCAGGGGATATTCAGTCCACAAGGTGACGTGAAGGTAAAACTTGCGGGCAATGGACTGCAGGCAGGCGCTACCGCATTTTCTTCTCTGTCTGTGGAGCTGGATGGAACCATGGCCCGCCATCAGGTGCAGGCAAAGGTGACAGGGGCTGCCGGCGACATGGATATCCTGCTGGCTGGTGGGCTGGAGGCACAGTCATGGCAGGGTGAGATCCGGGACTTTCTTTTGCGTCTGGATCCTTACGGCGACTGGCAGTTGAAGAGTCCAGCAGCGATGCGGATTGATGGAGAAGGGATTGATCTGGCCTCATTCTGTCTTGAGCAGGGGGAGAGTATTCTTTGCCTGCAGGGAGGCTGGCAATCATCCGGTGAGTGGCGGCTTGATGCAGACCTTGATTCCTTTACCTGTGCGCTGTTGTACCAGTGGGATTTGTTATCTCTTCCTGTTGAAGGAAACCTTACCGGTTCTCTACGGGCAGCAGGATTTGGAGCACGACTGGTGACAGGAAATGCGCATCTTTCGGCGCCCGGGTTGCAGGTTACTGTCCTTGATGAAGAAGGCAAGGAACAGCTCCTGCGTTGGATTGATACTTCTCTTAATCTGGAACTTGCTGATTCCAAGCTGGTGAGTGTGGCAAAAACTCGATTCCAGGATGGAAATACCATTGATGCCACCATCGATATCGGTCAATTTGGTGACCTCTCTTCTTCGTGGGAAAATCTGCCTATTCACGGGAAAATTGATCTCGATGTAAAAGATCTTGCCCCTGTTGCCATGATGTTCAATTATCCGGTGAAGCCGACTGGCTCGATGCAAGGAACATTTGCAGTGGAGGGGAGGATGGGGAATCCTCAGCTGAGCGGTGAGCTGCGGCAGACAAAAGGAAATATCTTTATTCCGGCAACGGGTATAACTCTTGAAGAGTTGGTCCTCTCGGTTATGGTGAAGGGGGAAGAGGAAGGGGAGGGAATGCATCTGGTCCTTGATGCTGTTTCCGGTCCTGGAAAAATTAAAATTGTCGGCGATATTATACGGGAGGAGCAGGAAGGATGGCAGATTGATGCCATTGCCACCGGCAAGGAGTTTGAGGTGGCGCACCTTCCTGACTATGAAATCCTCATTGATCCGGATCTGCACTTTGTGTTACGTGAAGGGGTGATGCATGTGAATGGCAAGGTGCTGGTGCCTCGTGCCGTTATAAACAAAAAGGAGTTTGACAGATCTGTAACCGCCTCACGAGATATCGTCCTGATGGATGACAGGGAAGAGGATAAAAAGATGGATCCACCTCTGTTCCTCTCGGTGCGGGTGGATATGGGGCAGGATGTCAGGATTGATAGTTTCGGCCTGAAGGGGCGGCTTATGGGAGATATAACGGTGAGTGATGCCCCCCGTCGTCCCCTGACCGGGAAGGGGAGTCTTACCTTGCAAGAAGGCATCTTTGTCCTCAAAAATCGCCCATTTAACATTTCCCGGGGGCGGTTCTTCTTTACGGGCGGTCCTCTCGAGAATCCCGGTATAGATGTTCTGGCCGAGAAAAAAACCAAGAAAAAGACGGTGGGGGTTATAGTCTCCGGAACAGTGAGCGACATGGAACTGAAACTTTTCTCTGATCCTCCCATGGCCGAGAGTCAGATCCTGACCGAACTGCTGGCTGGCCGGTCTGCCTCTGGATCCAGCAGCCAGATGGGTTCGATCGTGGGGGCAGTGGCTACAGGTATAGGTTTTGAGGAGGGCGGGTCGTTTATTGGAGATCTAACCTCGCGCCTGCAAGATCAGTTCGGGCTCGATGATATTTATGTGGAAGGTGGTGAAAGCGCCTCTGATATGTCGCTGATGATCGGCAAGGAGATCTCTGAAGATCTGTATATCAGTTATGGCTATGACCCGTTTAGCGCCGCCAGTATATTCAGGGCCCGGTATGATTTATGGAAGGGGTTTTCTGTTGAGACAGAGGTCGGCGCCGAGAAGACCGGCGCTGATTTGCTCTGGTCTATTGAAAAGTAAGTATGAAAGGAGACTATTATTATGAAAGTTGTGGCATTCAGTGGCAGCGCCAGAAAAGATGGGAACACCGCACTTCTACTCAAGACCGTTCT
>JANZPQ010000206.1:0-10463 GCA_038040945.1 Desulfobulbaceae bacterium
TTGGGGCATGTTCTGAATGGAGGACTGGATTTCGGCAGGAGGTGCCATGATTCCCATGGAATTTGCTCCTTGACGTAGAAGTGCGGCCTGGGCCAGTTGGTTGATAACCTGTTGTTTGATTCCGAGAGCTTTAAGCAGTTCATCGGAGACGGCCTCGCCAAATTGCTGGCGGTAGCCGGCTATCGCCTGGTCGTAGCTCCGTTGAAATTCCTGGAAGGAGATTTCTTCATTGTTGACGGAGATGGCGGCATCCCGGTCGTTCATCATGTTGGTGCCCACACCCCAGAAGATAAAAACCAGGGCGATAATCAGGACAAGGCCCTGGATAACGGTGGATTGCGCTTTGTCACGAAGGAGTTGCAGCATAGGGGCACTCTATGGAAATGGTTATTCCTGCCTGGTCGCCGGGAAGGAAGGATTGTTTATCTTACTAACATAACGGAATGTTGTAGATTTACTCTTTCTCCACTGTCTCTGCAAGGAAAAAGGCGGATGGGCCCTCTGTAAGGCCTGGTAAATCAGCTGAAAATAAAGGGAGATTCCGGAAGGTAGCAGGCTGAAGCTACTGTTTTTTACGCTTATTTTTTCAGTCGTGAGGAGAAAAAGAGCTGTAGAGGATTACTGGGGCTTTCCTGAGTACATGTTTCATGATAAGGTTAATCTGTTGTTCTGGAAATAATTATGGGGCAAGACTTGGGCGTTTCCATGTCTTGCCGTTCATCTTGATAGAGTCTTGAGTCTCAGATCCTGGAATACCCGGGAATGAGCCAGAGAAAGGGAAAGAGAATGGGATCGATAGTCACGCAGCTGTACCGCAGAATTGATGAGAGCCGGGCATATTGCTTTAATGTGGAATCCAGCCGGCTGCTGACAGATAAGGAGATGGAGTGCTTGCGGCTGGTGCTGGCCGATGGCTTCCTGCTCGATACGGTGTCGCTGACACCAGTGCTTCAGGGAGAGCGGGTGGTGGAGGTGGGGCCGCGCCTCAATTTCGCCACCGCCTGGTCGTCAAATATGGTCTCCATCTGCCGGGCCACCGGTATTGATTGTGTGAGCCGGGTGGAGCGTTCGCGCCGCTCTCTGGTGCCGGAGGGTCAGGGCCTGCAGGCCTTTACCGCTGCTCACCATGACCGGATGACCGAGTGTCCGTACCCTCAAGCCTTGCACACCTTTGAGACGGGGATCGTGCCGGAGGCGGTCTATGATGTCGATCTGAAGAGTGGTGGGCCGGACGCCCTGTTGAATATCCCCGGAATCTCCATGGACGAGTGGGATCGTAATTTTTATTATGACTATTTTGTCACCAAGCATAAGCGGAATCCGACCATTGTCGAGATCATGGATCTCAATAATGCCAACTCCGAGCATTCCCGCCATGGTTTTTTTAAGGGCAAGCAGGTGATCGACGGCAAGGAGGAGGATGAAACCCTCTTTGATCTGGTGATTGACACCCTCACCGCCAACCCCAAGGGGTCTCTCATCGCCTTCAAGGATAACTCCAGCGTGGTTGAGGGCTATGACATCACTACCCTGCATCCGAGTCTGCCGGGAACCCCCTCCGCCTTTGGCTTAAGCGATGTCCGCTATCATCCCCTGCTCACCGCCGAGACCCATAATTTCCCCACCGGTGTTGCCCCTTTCCCCGGTGCCGAGACCGGGACAGGCGGCCGAATCCGCGACGTTCAGGGTACGGGCAAGGGCGGTTTTGTCATCGCCGGTACTACCGGCTATTGCGTGGGCAATCTCCATATCCCCGGTTATGAAATGAGCTGGGAGAATCATTATCCCTGTCCGGACAATCTCGCCTCCGCTCTGCAGATTGAGATCGATGCCAGCAACGGCGCCTCGGACTATGGCAACAAGTTCGGCGAGCCTCTGATCCAGGGTTTTACCCGCTCCTTTGACCTGCGTCTTGCAGACGGCGAGCGCTGGGGCTATCTGAAACCGATCATGTTCACCGCCGGTGTCGGCCAGATTGACGACCGCCATACCAAAAAAGAGAAAGAGCAGAAGGGCATGCTCATCGTCCAGGTGGGCGGGCCGGCCTACCGGGTCGGCTTTGGCGGCGGCGCCGCCTCCAGCATGCTGCAGGGAGAAAACGTTTCAGAGCTTGATTTCAACGCCGTGCAGCGCGGCGATGCCGAGATGGAGCAGAAGATGAACCGGGTCATCCGCGCCTGCAATGAGATGGGTGACAAGACCCTGATCGATGTGATCCATGATCAGGGGGCTGGGGGGCCTGCCAATGTCTTGAAGGAGCTGGTGGAAAAATCAGGCGGCCGGGTGGAGATCCGCAATATCCGCGTGGGTGATCCCACCATGTCGGTGCTGGAGATCTATGTGGCTGAATATCAGGAGCGCAACGGTTTTCTGATCCGGCCCAAGAATATTGAGCAGTTTCAGGCCATCTGTGCCCGGGAAAAGGTGGGTTGTGAGGTGCTGGGCGAGGTTACAGGCGACCTGCGCTTTGTCCTCCATGATGCGACCGATGGTTCGACGCCGGTGGATATAGAGCTTGATGTCCTGCTCGGCAATATCCCCCAGAAGACCTTTACCGATACGCGCCGTGATCCCGGCCTGCAGGCCCTGTCTCTGCCTCAGGATCTGAGCGTCAGCGCTGCCCTGCATGACGTGCTGCGCCTGCTGTCGGTTGGTTCCAAGCGCTTTCTGACCAATAAGGTGGACCGCGCCGTCTCCGGACTCATTGTCCGGCAGCAGTGCTGCGGCCCGCTGCAGCTTCCGGTCAGTGATGTGGCTGTGGTGGCCCAGAGTCATTTCGGCCTGACCGGGATCGCCACTGCCATTGGCGAGCAGCCGATCAAGATGCTGGTTGATCCGGCGGCCGGCGCCCGGATGGCGGTCGGCGAGGCCCTGACTAATCTGGTCTGGGCCGGGATCGAGGATCTGGAGCAGGTCAAGTGTTCGGCCAACTGGATGTGGGCCCCCAAACTGCCTGGCGAAGGTGCGGCCATCTATGATGCGGCCCGGGCCATGCGCGATGCCATGGTTACCATCGGCATCGCCGTTGACGGCGGTAAGGACAGTCTCTCCATGGCCACCATGGTTGCCGGCGAGACGGTGAAGTCTCCCCGCCAGCTGGTCATCTCCGTCTATGCGGCGGTGCCTGATATCCGGCAGGTGATCAGCCCGGATATCAAGGAGCCGGGCAGTGTGCTGCTCTTCATTGATCTGGCCAAGGGGAAAAACAGGCTGGGCGGCACGGCCCTGGCCCAGGTGCAGGGACAGATTGGCAATGAGAGCCCTGACATGGATGATCCCCGCCAGTTTAAACAAGCCTTTCTTGCAGTGCAGGAGCTGATCCGACGCGGCCTGATCCTCTCCGGTCATGATCGCAGTGACGGCGGCCTGATCACCACCCTGCTGGAGATGGCCTTCAGTGGCAACTGCGGCCTGGAGATTGACCTTGCCAGCAGTGACTCACCCCTGGCCACTCTGTTGTCAGAGGAACTGGGTCTGGTGGTCGAATGCCGGCAGGATGATCTGGATGCGCTTTCGGCCCTGTTGACTGCCACCGATATCCCCCATAATGTTATCGGCAGGAGTACGAGCGCCAAAGAGGTCCGGGTCCGCTGCAATGGTGAGCTGGTCTTCGATGAAAAGATGCAGATTCTGCGCCAGTGGTGGGAGGAGACCAGTTATCAGTTGGAGAGGCTGCAGATGAATCCTGCCTGCGCCGAAGAGGAAAAGAAGAATATTGCCGACCGGAAAGGGCCGGGCTATCATTTGAGCTTTACCCCGGAGCTTACCCCGCCCCATATCCTGGAAAAAAAGGAGAAGCCGAGAGTGGCCATCCTCCGCGATGAGGGCTCCAACTCAGACCGGGAGATGACCGCCGCCTTTTACGCCGCCGGATTTGAGCCCTGGGATATCTGCATGAACGATCTGCTCGCCGGCCGTATTACCCTTGAAGGTTTTCGCGGTCTGGCGGCGGTGGGCGGGTTCTCTTATGCCGATGTCCCTGAGTCGGCCAAGGGCTGGGCCGCCACCATCCTCTTTAATGAACAGCTCAAGACCATGTTCAATGAATTCTATAACCGGCCCGACACCTTTACCTTAGGGATCTGTAACGGTTGCCAGCTCTTCGGTCTGCTCGGCTGGGTGCCGTGGCAGGGGATTGCGCCTGAAAGCCAGCCTCGATTTGCCCACAATAGATCGGGCCGCTTTGAGTCACGCTGGGTGACGGTCAAGGTCCAGCCATCAAAATCGATCATGTTCAAGGGCATGGAGGATCTTGTCTTCGGTATCCATCTCGATCATGGTGAGGGCAGGCTGCATTTTCCTGATCCGGCAGTGCGACAGCAGGTGGAGGCAGGCAGCATGACCCCCATGGTCTATGTGGATGACAGCGGCCAGGCCACCGAGGCCTACCCCTTCACTCCCAACGGTTCTCCGGACGGCCTCGCCGCCCTCTGTTCGCCGGATGGCCGCCATCTGGCCCTGATGCCCCATCCCGAGCGGGCCTTTCTGCCCTGGCAGCTTCACTATCTGCCGGAGTCCATGAAGGAGATCCAGGCCTCACCCTGGCTGAAGATGTTCCAGAATGCCTATGCGTGGTGTGTGGGGAATGAGTAGGGAAGTTATTAAAAGAAGTTTTATGAAAACGAGGAGTTGTCATGCACTATAAAGCGGTTTTTCATGTCGATCAGAAGGATGATCAGGTTTTTACTTTGGCCCTCAATAATGTCAACAATCTGTTGAATGCCATTCCCGGTCAGGAGCATGATCTGATTGTGCTCTTGAACGGTCCGGCGGTCAGACTGGCGGCAAGGGAGGATGCGGCCGCTTTTCTGGAGATGATTCAAGGACTCGCGGTCCAGGGGGTTCGTTTCCAGGTCTGCGAAAATGCCCTGAAACGGTTTGAGGTCAGTCGTGACAGTTTGATCGGGGAATGCGAGGTGATTCCCGCCGGTATCGTCGGACTCATAGAGCTGCAGAATCAGGGCTTTGCTTATATCAAACCCTGATCTGTGATGGTCTTGTGCGTTTATAGGTGATGCGGGTATAGGGGAGCGGGCCTGGTACCGCTGTTTGGGCAATCTCAGTAAATTCCTCTTCTGGAACCAGGGGGAAAAAGGTGTCTCCTGCAAACTCCTGATCAAGGATACTGAGGATAATAGTGTCGGCCAGGGGCAGGGCCAGGGTATATATTTGCGCCCCACCGGCAATGAAGACCTTCTCGCGACTCGCACAGAGTGTGAGGGCCTGCTCCAGACTCTGGACAGTGGAGCATCCCGGCAGGTGAAGGTCAGTGGCGCGGCTGATGACAACGGTGGTGCGGCCCGGTAGGGGGCGGCCAATGGATTCATGGGTCTTGCGACCCATGATCAGGACATGACCCATGGTCGTGGCCTTGAACCACTGCAGTTCTCCGGGGATGTGCCAGGGGATGGTGTTTTCCCTGCCGATGACCTGGTTGGCAGCCATGGCCGCGATGATGATGACTTCCACAAGACCTGCTCCCTGATGGGTCGCTTTTACTCTTTCACTCTCTTTTTCCTGGCAGCAACCGAGGCAGGGCTCATCTGGCCGCGTCTTCTGGCGCGACCCATGGCCTCTTCTCTTCTCTCAGTCTTTGCCTCGGTTTTCCGCACCAGTTGAGGTGGTGGGGTGTGTGACTGTGTTTTTGCTTCATCCAGACGGCGGATCTTGAGCTGTTTGTCAGCAACCCGGACTTTTGTCAGGAGGGACAGGGTTTCCTGGGCGATCCCGGCCGGCAGGTCAACAGTGCTGTGATCATCAAAGATCGATATCCGGCCGATGTGCTTGCTGTTGAGATCAGCCTCATTGGCAATGGCCCCGACAATATTGCCCGGTTTTACTCCCTGATTGAGGCCCACTTCAATGCGAAAGCGTTCCATGCCGTGATCAGGTTCACTTGAGGGCCTGGGCTCTCGTGCCTCCCTCTGCTCGCGGAAATTCTTGGGATCACGATATTCTTTAAATTCCCTGGCCTCTCTGAACTCTCTGGGCTCTTCTTTTTTATATCTGGAAAACGGCTTGCCTGATTTTTCAAACTTGCCGCCCGATCGTGCCGAGCGGTCATAGGGAACAGACCTCTCCGGCGTGGGTGCGGGCAGATCTTTCAAAAGCAGGGGTTTGTCGCCCTGGGAAAGACTGGCCAGAGCCGCAGCCACAAGGTCGGCCGGGACGTCATGTTCACTCAGGTATTCCTCGATCAGACGCTGGTAAAAATCAAGATTGTCGGCGGTGATGGTGTCGGTGATCCGCTGTTTGAACTCCATGATTCGTTTATCGTTGATGGTCTCGGTAGAGGGCAGTTTCATCGGCTCAATCTTCTGCCGGGTTGCCCGCTCTATTGTGGTCACCATCTGCCGCTCGCGGGTAGTGACAAAGAGAATGGCCTCACCGCTGCGTCCCGCCCTGCCGGTGCGTCCAATGCGGTGGACGTAGGATTCGGTGTCATGGGGGATGTCAAAATTAAGTACATGGCTGATTCGCTCCACATCCAGGCCGCGGGCCGCCACATCGGTTGCCACCAGGATATCGAGCTGGCCGCTTTTCAGCTGCTCGACGGTCCGCTGTCGCAGATTCTGCGGGATGTCACCGTTAAGCGGGGCCACGGAGTAGCCGCGGGCCGCCAGCTTTTCCGCTAACTCCACGGTCTGGTTCTTGGTGCGGACGAAGATCAGCATTCCTTCAAAGGATTCTGCCTCCAGCACCCTGGTCAGGGAGTCGAGCTTGTGAAAAACGCTGGTGACGAGGTAGCGTTGACGGATATTTTGGGCGGTGCTGGTCTTGCCCTTGATAGTGATTTCCTGGGGGTTGTTGAGGTATTTCTGGGCGATGCGCCGGATACTGACCGGCATGGTGGCCGAGAAGAGGGCGATCTGGCGGGTCGCAGGGGTCTGTTCCAGGATCCATTCGACGTCATCAATAAAACCCATGCGCAGCATCTCGTCGGCCTCATCGAGCACCAGGCAGTCAAGTTCATCGAGATTCAGGGTCTTGCGGCGGATATGATCCATGACGCGGCCCGGGGTGCCGACCACGACGTGAACGCCGCGCTCCAGCTGTCGGAGCTGGATCTTGTAATCCTGGCCGCCATAGATGGGTACCACCTGAAAACCGCTCATATGGGTGGCGAACCCATGGAAGGCCTCGGCAACCTGGATGGCCAGTTCCCGGGTGGGGGCCAGCACCAGGACCTGCGGCTTTCTTTTTTTCAGGTCAAGGCGCGAGAGAAGCGGCAAGGCAAAGGCGGCTGTCTTGCCGGTACCGGTTTGGGCCTGACCCACCACATCCGCTCCTGCCAGAACATGGGGGATGATGGTGGACTGAATCGGAGTGGGGGACTCGTAGCCCATTTCATCGATGGCCTTGAGGATGGCCGGGCTGAATGCGAAGTCTGAAAATGTGGTCTGGGGCTGATCGTCAAAAGACATGATGGATCCTTGTGAGAAAGAGGGAATACCCGAAAAAGCAGGTATGCTGCAGGTAGTTGTATCGAGAAAAAGATGAAGAAAAAGTTGTGTGTGATGCTCTCAGCCGAAAATATTAAAAAAAGAGGAAGTTGAAATGGTGTTCAACTCCTCATCTCTGGAGAGTATCTTACAAGACAGAATACAATATCTAAGAGGTAAAAACAAGAAACAGGAAAAAGCGCCTCGGGCGCTTCGTTCGGAGTGTGCGCCATGGGTGCTGCAACAGGATGATATAATGTTTTCTGTTCTGGCTATTTGTAAAGACAGAGATAGGCGGTCTCAACTTGTATCCGCACGCCAAATTTTACCTTGGCGGCCACTTCAAAACTCTCGCCTGCCGTTATGGTTTTCCAGTTTTCGCTCCCCGGCAGCTTGACGTCCATGGTCCCGGAGATCACTGACATTATTTCCACTGAGTCTGTGTCGAACTCATAGTCACCTGCTGCCATGACTCCAACGGTGGCTGGCCCTTCAGGACTGGCAAAGGCTAAGGATTTCACCTTGCCGTCAAAATACTCATTTAGTTTAAACATTAATTTTTTCCTGGGATGATAAAAGTCTGAAATATAATGGAGGCAATTAAAATAGCATATATCGGATAAAATTACGACATATTATATGGAGATGCCGGGAGATGAGGTGAAATCAGCGGGAATAGGATGGGAGAAAACGGTATGCAAGGCGCCGCTTCCAGGAAACAGCCGGAAAAGAGTGGCTGTTTCCTGGAAGCGGCATCAGATACCGTAAGGGCCTCGGCAAGAAATAATCGCCCAAGATTGCGCCGGATTCCGGCACGGCTTCAAGGCGTAGCAAAGGGCGCATAGCAGTGCTATGTAACCTTTGCTGCAACGCAGAAGACGGGCCGGAAAACAAGCAAGATGGGATGATTATTTCTTGCCGAGGCCCTAAATGAAACAAGCAACAAAAAGCCCGTGCTTGTTTCGTAACGGCTCCTAAAAGCAAAAAAAGAAGAGCAAGAGCAAGGCCAGAGTGAAAATGGCTGTGCTGCCGACTGAAAAATAGGAAACCCTGAATTTTTTAAGGAAGCGGGCCTCACAGCCTTGAGGCCCGTCAATCTGGGCGCCTGATAATTCCCAGACCGGCCTGAGTGCGATCATGCATAAACGGGCCGGGCCATCTTTAAAATATAAACTGAGTTTTTCTGTCAGCCCCAGGGCGATTGTTTTATTTGTCCAGGTGTTTATGCCATTGAGTCCGTTGTCGAGCATGATGTAAAGGACCGCGAAACCTTTTCGGTAAAACCAGTCAAAATCAAGGGCAATGGTATTTGTTCGCTTTAACATGGGAAGAAAGAGAAAAAAGACCAGACCTGAAAAGGCGAGTAACTGGATCTGAGTTACTACGTGGGAAAAGTGATGCACATAAATATCAAAAAACGTATACGGCATGGCCTGCTTGACCAGCTCAGCATCAGGCAGGATATTGTATAATCTTTCTGGAAACATCCCCAGGTAAATACAAAGTAAGGAAAGAAAGGCCATGGCCGCCAGCATGCTCTTAGGCGCCTCTGCGGGCCGCAAACCCTTGTCCTTGGCGAAAAAGACAAAATAAGGGAATTTGATACCAGCATGGAGAAAGACACCGGCAGAGGCAATTTCAAGCACCAACCAGGCCCAGAACATATGAATATTGGCAGCCTCGGTAATGATAATGGTTTTACTTGTAAAGCCGGAAGTTAACGGCACAGCCGAAATAGCCATCGCCCCGATACAGCCAAACACCAATGTCCACGGCATGGAATTGTATAACCCCCCGAGGTCCGTGCATTTGCTTTTCCCGGTTCTATATAAAACAGACCCGGCGCTCATCCACAATAAGGCCTTGTAAATAATATGACAAAAGGCATGGGCTACCGCTCCGTTTAAGGCCAAGGGTGTGCCTATGCCTACGGCGCAGACCATGAACCCCACCTGATTGATAATGGAAAAGGCCAGAATGCGACGCATATCGTTTTCAAGAAGGGCGTAGATAATCCCATATAATGTCATCGCGCAACCAAGCAGGATGAGGATGTCCCAACCGGCAAAACCACGAATCAGGACATAAACGGCTGTTTTTGATGTATAGGCGCTGAGGATCACCCCGCCCATTACTGTAGCTTCTGGATAGGCATCCGGAAGCCAGGAGGAAAAGGGGATCGCGGCGGCGTTAACCAGAAATCCTGCCAGGATAAGCCAGGTGCCAAGGGTGGGTTGGTCGGGATCAAAGGCATCAAAGCCGATGGAACCGGTTTGATGGATTGTCAAAATAATTCCGGCCAGGAGAATCAGCCCGCCAAAAATATGGACGAGGATATAACGGAAGGAGGCCTGATAACTCTTTTTCGTTTTACTCCCCAGGATAAGGTAGACAGAGCTTATGGCCATAAGCTCCCAGAAGACATAGAGGGTGATCATGTCTCCGGCAAAGACGACCATGAGAGAACTGCCGATATAGAGAAGAGCGCTGACAAACTGGCTTGATCTCTTTTCATAATAACCATACAAAAAGGCGGCAAAGGCGCTCAGGGTAAAGATATAGCCAAAGGCCTTGGACCATTTATCAACCCGCAGGGTCTGCAATTCAAAATCAGCCAGCTGCAAGGAAAGGCTGGCTGCCATGTCGAGCTGACTGATGTGCCAGAAGGTCAGGATGGGCAGGGCAATAACAAAGCAGTTCTTCACTTTACCTGAGAGAAGGGGAACCAGGAACGCTCCCAAAATCAAAATGAGTCCCGGGGGTAGATTATTTATCATCGTCATAATAATCCTCCCCTTTTTTCAGAAAAAATCCCAGTCCCTTGGCAACGAGAATGCTGATGGAACATGCCGCAAAGCCGAGTATTGCAAAGAAACCAAAAAAATCTTCCATGTCGAAATGGTTCTTACGTTGCACAAAAAGCTCGAGCAGCAGCGAGAGAATACATACAGCCCATAACAAAATCCAGAGCATCTTCTTTGTTTTTGGCTGATCAAAATAACCTAATTTAATATCCGTTTC
>JANZPQ010000207.1:0-3548 GCA_038040945.1 Desulfobulbaceae bacterium
GATTTATGAAACAGTTGCTGATCGAAAATGGTTGCCTGCCGTGTCCTGCGGCACTGGGATATATGGAGGGGGACTTCCGGGGGGGGATCAGCGTGTCCGTTCCCATCATGAATTCGAGATTATTTGAAAGGGAGCAACTTACCCTCATTTTAGGATACCATGTGCTCGTTTGGTTCCTGGGGATCGCCAACATTCTTCTTTTCGGTAGAAGCCTTCTTCGGGGTGAAAAAGAGCGGGGTCAAGCGGAGCAGGTAATTAGGCTTTCAGAAGAAAAGTTAACCAAGGTCTTCCAGGCGTTGCCGGACTGGCTCAGCATCACGACTCTTGAAGATGGGCGCTTTATCGACGTGAATAACGCCTTTGTTTTACTGTCCGGATATAAGCGGGAAGAGGCGATCGGCAAAAATAAGAAGGAACTCGGCCTCTGGGTCAATCCGGAAGCAGAAGCAAGCGCTTTGGAGATGCTGCGAGCGCATGGGTCGCTGCATGACTTTGAAGTCAAACTGCGGATGAAATCCGGCCAGATTCACGTCATGCTTTGGTCAGCGGAAAAGATCGAACTCGCGGGACATCGTTACTGTGTCAATGTCTTCAAGGATATCACCGAGCGTAAGGAGATAGAGGCCGGCCTGGAAACGACCCGAAAAGAACTGGCGGTTATAAAAAAGGCCGCCGATGAAGCCCATGCATTCGCCGAGAGCATCATCAACACGGTGCGCGAACCCTTGATCTCTCTGGACCAGAACCTCCGGGTGGTCACCGCCAGCAGTTCCTTCTATGAATTCTTCCAGGTAAAACCTGAAGAGACCGTGGGCCAGCTTATCTATGACCTGGGCAATAAACAGTGGGATATCCCCAAGCTGCGGGAACTGCTGGAAACCATCTTGCCTCAAAAGACCAGCTTTGATAACTATGAGGTTGAACACGATTTTGCCACCATCGGCAGGCGCACCATGCTTTTGAATGCCCGGCAGATTGAACGAGGGTTGGGTAAGGATCGTATCATCCTCCTGGCCATCGCGGATATCACCAAGCGGAAAAAAATGGAGATCGAGTTGGCCGCGCGGGCCCAGACCATGGAAGAGCTCTCTCGGGACTTGGCCCGGATGAACGAAGAGATACTTTCGGCCAACCAGCGGCTTAAGGAACTGGATGTCCAGAAGTCAGATTTCCTGGCCAACATGAGCCATGAGATCAGGACACCGATGAACGCGGTCATCGGCATGAGTTATCTGGCCCTGCAGACCGATCTTACCGC
Source organism: Desulfobulbaceae bacterium (assembly GCA_038040945.1). Taxonomy (GTDB): domain Bacteria; phylum Desulfobacterota; class Desulfobulbia; order Desulfobulbales; family Desulfocapsaceae; genus UBA2270. Next base: position 1,259 of record JANZPQ010000207.1, read on the forward strand.
AAAACAGCACGACTATATAAGCAAGGTCCAATCATCTGCCAACGCCCTGCTGGGCGTCATCAACGACATCCTTGACTTCTCCAAGATCGAGGCCGGCAAACTCGATATTGAATCCGTGGATTTTCAGCTGGAGGAGGTGTTGGCTAATGTGGGCCACCTGCTATCGCAGAAGACCGACGAGAAGGGCCTGGAGCTTTTAATCTCCACCCCGCAGTCTGTTCCGGTATCACTGGTTGGTGATCCCTTGCGCCTTGGGCAGGTGCTGATCAATCTGGCCAACAATGCGGTGAAATTTACCGAAAAAGGCGAGATCATTATTTCGGTAGAACTTGAGGAGAAAAAAACCGATAAGGTGACACTACAGTTCTGCGTCCGTGATACCGGGATCGGCATGACCACGGAGCAGGTGGCACGTTTATTCCAGCCCTTCAGTCAGGCCGACACCTCAACCACCCGCAAATACGGCGGTACCGGCCTGGGGCTATCCATCAGCAAAAATCTGGTGGAGATGATGGGGGGTGAAATATCCGTGGACAGTGTTGCAGGCCAAGGAAGCACCTTCACCTTCACCGCCGAGCTCGGACTGCAGCCGGTGCAGAAACAGAAGAAAGAGCTTCTCCCTGACGCCCTTGCCGGATTGCGGGTTCTGATAGTTGATGATCAGGAGAGCGCCCAGGAGATTCTCCGGGAGATGCTGGAGTCATTCAAATGCAACGTTACCGTGGCCGGTTCCGGCGAGAATGGGCTGGCTGAGCTCAAAAAGGCATCCGCTGGCGGCAGCCCGTTCGACCTGGTGCTTATGGACTATAACATGCCGGGCTTGAATGGTCTTGAGACAGCCAGCCTGATCAAGAACGATAAGGATTTAAGCAAAGTCCCCACCATCATCATGGTCACCGCTTATGGCCGGGAGGAGATCCGGCAGCAGGCCGGGAATATCGGCGTGGAAGGCTTTCTGAACAAGCCGGTGACCCCGTCTACCATGCTTGAAACCATAATGCACATTATCGCCGGGACTGACCAGAGGGATGTGGTAACCATCAAAGCCCCTCAAGGACCGGATCAACTGCGGACGATCTTAGGCGCCAGGGTTCTCCTGGCCGAGGACAACGAGATCAACCAGCAGGTGGCCCGGGAAATCCTTGAGCAGGCCGGCCTGGTGGTAGAGATTGCCAAGAATGGTAAAGAGGCGGTGGCGATGGCGGAAAAGAACCAATACGACGCCATCCTTATGGATATCCAGATGCCCATAATGGATGGCTTTGCCGCTACCAGGGCCATTCGGGATCTGCACGATCCCGTTTCCCGCACCCGCCACCCAGGAGCCACTATCCCGATTATTGCCATGACCGCCCATGCCATGGTCGGTGATCGGGAGAAGAGCATTGCGGGTGGTATGAACGACCATGTGACCAAGCCTATTGATCCGGCTGAACTATACAGGGTGCTTTTGCAATGGGTGAAACCGGGTGAACGGGAGATAGCGGATTACCTGGCCGTCAAGCTGGCGCAGGAAAAGAAAGATGAGGGGACCCTGCCCGCAAAATTGCCCGGGATTGACCTCAGATCAGGTCTTTCCCGGGTCGGTGGGAATGAGAAGTTGTACCGAAGCCTGCTGGTGAAGTTCTACAAAGAGTATACGGGTTCCACGAATCAAATAAAAGATGCCTTGAAAAATAAAGATCAGGAACTGGGCACCCGGCTGGCGCATACGGTCAAAGGGGTGGCCGGCAATCTCGGGGCCAGGGACCTGCAGGCGGCCGGTGCTGATGTTGAAGCAGCCATAAAAAACAATAACCTGGAAAACATCGACGAACTGCTGGACACCTTTGCGCAGAACATCAAAACAATAATGAATGGCCTGCAGGATTTTGTCGCGGCTGAAGAGGCAGAGGCAGAGAAAACTGACGAAAAGGAAACTGGCGATCCATCTGCCCTGTTGAAACTTCTGCAAGAGCTTGAACCTCATGTCATGAAGAACAAGCCTAAGCCATGCAAGGAAGTAATGGCAGAGATAGACGGCTTTGACTGGTCGGATGAATACCGCGGGGAAATAGCAAAACTGAACAACCTACTTGGCAAGTATAATTTCAAGGATGCGCAGGTTGTGTTGGAGTCAATTAAAAGGAAGCTGTAATCAAACAGGATAAAGCCGGGAGCGAGGAGAAGAGATGACTGATCTATCAAGTTGCACCATAATGGTTGTTGACGACACCGAGGCGAATATTGATATCCTTGTAGAGACGCTTGCCCCAGACTATGAGGTCAGTGTAGCCATGGACGGCAAGGC
>JANZPQ010000208.1:0-5831 GCA_038040945.1 Desulfobulbaceae bacterium
TTGGATTCCCGTGAATGCTCACCCCCGCTGCCATCGGCAAGCGCCTGGGCCTGGGTCCCCGCGATCTTCTTTTCTGCATTTTCCAGGTCTGCCTTGCGCAGATACTCGGTCACATTCCCTTCATACAGGGCCACCCGGCCATCTTTGACCTCCAGCACCTTATTGACAAAGCTATCAAGGAAATAGCGGTTATGCGAGACCACAATGATACAGCCGTCATACTGGGCCATGGCCTCCTGCAGCACCTCCTGAGAACTTATATCCAGATGGTTGGTCGGCTCATCAAGGAGCATGAAATTGGCTGGCTTGGCGATCATCCTGGCCAGGGCCAGTCGACTCTTTTCGCCCCCGGAAAGCACTGCCACCTTCTTGTCCACCTCTTCGCCTCTGAACAGAAAGGCTCCCAGCAGAGAACGCATCCTGGTGATGGTCAGATCGGCGCCGGAAAGCGCCATGGTCTCAAGGGCGGTCAGGGTGGGCGACAGCTCCTGGGCCTGATGCTGACCAAAATAGGACAGCTGCACATTGTGCCCCAGCTTGATCTCACCCGCGTCATACTCCAGTTGCCCGCCGATGATCTTGATCAGGGTTGACTTGCCGGCGCCATTGACCCCCACCACTGCCACCTTATCGCCACGCTGTAGCTGCAGGTTCACATCGCGAAAGACCTGCCGCCCCTGATAGCTTTTAGTCAACCCCTCAATCTGCAGCACATCACGACCGGAGGGGGGGGCGGGCGGAAAGGTGAAGCGAATCTGCTGTTCATCATCGGACAGCTCGATCATATCAATCTTGTCAAGCTGCTTCACCCGGCTCTGCACCTGTTTGGCCTTGGTGGATTTGGCCCGGAAACGCTCGACAAAGCGCATGGTCTGTTTGATCTTGGCCTGCTGATTATCATAGGCCCCCTTTTCGATAATCCTCCGCTCCGCCTTTTCCTTGATAAAATAGGAGTAGTTTCCCTTATAGACCGACAGCCTGCCCAGACTCAGTTCCCAGGTTGTCTTGGTAATCTTGTCGAGGAAGGTCCGGTCATGGGAGATAACCACCATGGCCCCCGGACAGGTGCGGAAGAACTCCTCGACCCAGGTCAATGATTCCAGATCCAGATGATTGGTCGGCTCATCAAGGAGCAGCAGAGAGGGTGAAACCAGCAGCATCTTGGCCAGCATCAGACGCATGACCCAGCCGCCGGAAAAGCTAGTCACCGGCGCTTCCATGTCCGTCAGTTTGAAACCAAGGCCCAGCAGCACCTTTTCCACCCTGGCCCGGATGGTATAGATATCATGTCCCTCCAGCTGATGCTGCAGCTCCCCCTGCCGCTCCACCATGGCGGCATAGAGTTCGGATTCCTGATCCGTCGTCGCCAGCTGTCCATTCAAAAATTCCGCCTCCTTCTGCAGGGCCAGGATTTCATCAAAGGCGCTCTCCGCCTCCTGGTACAGGGTATTATCCGAGACCAGGGCGCTGCTCTCCTGGGGCAGGTAGCCCACGGTAAAATGTTTGGGCCGGGTAATCACCCCGTCATCACAGGAAGCGACCCCGGCCATAATCTTGAGCAGGGTTGACTTGCCGGCCCCGTTGACCCCGACCAGTCCAATGCGTTCGCCCGCATGGACCCGCTGGCAGATATCCTTAAAGAGATGTTTCTCGCCGAAACGGACGTCCAGATGATTAACTGACAGCATAGAGCAAGGTTCCTCGTTTTATAGTTATATCCGTTATTAGTTCCAATCTGTCGGCCATTCCCAACCGTTCAAAACGTTGCATGTTCATTCGTTTCATCCCTATAACCGCAGAGAGATCACGGGGAGATATCTGCACCGTCAGCCGCTTGTGGGCAGGGCAACCAGCCAGCAGGGGCCTGATCCTCTTCAGCCAGATCCTGCTCGCAACCAGTTCGCCAAAGGCAGGATGATACGGCCCGGCCACAAGCTCACGCTCGAGCGCTGCTGACGGCTGCAGTCCAATACGCACCACCCGGATCCCCGCCGCCTCCAGGAGACTCTTCGCCCGACAGGTGAGGGCAATGGCCCGATTCATAGACAGCGGCCGGTAGTCGCCCCGCCTGTACATTTCAGCAAGCCCTGCCTGCTCAACGACGAGGACCGGATAAAGACGGACAAAGGCAGGGGCAAGAGCAGCCACCTCCCGCACCGTCCGCAGAAAGGAACCCGTCGTCTCCTGCGGCAGGCCCGGCAGCAGTTGAATCCCCACCTCCATTCCCGCCTCCTGCAGCAGGGCCACAGCCCGCCGGCAGTCATCCGCACTATGACCGCGCCAGGATGCCTGCAGCACCCGATCATCGAGAGACTGCACCCCCAGCTCGACAATGCGCACCCCCTGGGACCAGAGAAAGGAGCACGCCTCCCTGTCCACACAATCAGGCCGGGTGGAGAGCCTGATACAGCTCACCTGAGCTGATTGCAGAAAGGGCTGGACCGCTGCCAGCAGCTCCTGCTGACGAGCCTCTGGCAGGCAGGTGAACGAGCCGCCGAAAAAGGCTACCTGCACCAGGGCCGACCGTCGGGGGCGCGCCAACCATTCCCCGATGGTGGCGGCTACCGAGGCAGCCACATCCGCCAGGCTCCCCTCTTCACCCGTGATCGAATGCTGATTACAGAAAAGACACTGGTGCGGACAGCCCTGATGGGGAATAAAAATGGGAATAACGAAAGGCATAGGCAAGGATACATTCGCTGGACAGGGAATTGAAAACAAGGATCACTGCTATCGATCGGTAAAGATATCAAGCTCCTTATCATACATCTCTGTCTTGATCCCCATCACGCCTAAGACCGAATGAAACAGGTTGTCATGGGACAACCTGGCATCCACCTTTCTTTGCAGAGTGCTCTTATCTATACGGTTCTCTTCAAAAAAAGAATCTGCAAACCAGAGGATGACAGGAACGTGCGTCTGTTCGTCCGGGGCGATCACATAGGGAAGTCCATGAAGATAGATATTTTTCTCTCCCAATGACTCACCATAGGCCGAGAGATAGAGCATGGCGGTGTTGAACTGGCTGTTATTTTCTTTCAGCAGAGCAATCACCTGGGCCAGGAAGTAATCAGTATAGAGAATCGTGTTGTCATAGGCGTTCACCAGCTCCTCAGCCCGACACTCCTGGAGCTGATTCGTTGTACACTCAGGAAGAAAAGTCTTGAAGGCTGGAGGTGACCTCCGATAATATCCCGGCCCGTAACTGCCCTTCTGATGCAGGACGATAAGAGTATCGTTTTCTCTTTCATTAATATATTGCTGCAGCCCCTGCAGCAGGATCATGTCCTGACACTCGCCCGAGTCACAGAGATCCGCCGCCTGCAGAGCTGCCGGTCGCTCCTGCGCCGTCCGTGTCGCCTGCGACACTTGGGTCTCCCCGGCCTTCACAGTCTCCATTTCAACCCGATCACACACCCCTTGGCATCCCGAATTATTTTCTCGCCACAGGACCTGGACACCGGCGTGCGACAAGACATCAAGGAGTCCCTCATGACGCTCAGCCTTGGAATCGCTGAAGGATTCCCGCTCAAAATGGGAGAACATGCAGGGCAGGGAGGTATTGGCCACTGTGCCGCAGGAAGAGGTATTGGTGAAATTGAAGACATCTTCTTGTTCCAACAAGGGGTTGGTTTTCTTTTCGTATCCATTCAGGGAAAAGTTTTCAGCCCGTGCCGCCTCACCGACTACCAGGATGACCAGATTTTTTTTACCCCTTTCCTGCCATGTTTTTTCCATCCGTGCATCTTCACCAATAGGCCTGACCACCACCTTGCCACTGGTCACGCTCCTCTTTATATTGGAGGCCAGCGCATAAATGGAGTTCACCGGATTAATCAGATGCCGCACATGGTTATAATTCTTCCCCAATGAAATATAATCCTTATAAAAGATCACCAGAATGACGACCATGACGGCCAGGCTTGTAAGCACGGTCCCCAGGACCATAAACAGTTCCCTCACAAAGCCTTTATAGCGAATCTCGCTGCGCAGGATCAGAAGAGACGGTATGACGCCAAGCAGAACACAATAAAAGAGCATCTTGACATTAAACAGCTCCGCTGCATCCTTCACATCTGTTGCCAGGACATTTTTGATCATCGACCGATCAATCATGATGCCATAGTTATCCATAAAATAGGCAGCGCCGGTGGCAACAGACACAATCAGGAGCAGTGAAGGTTTGAGGATATATCTAAAGCTGACCAGGGAAAGGCAGAGATTGATAAAGGCAACAAGAAGGAGGAATATGGAACCAAGAAACAATCGATTTTGCTGAGATTCAGCGGCAATATCCAGGATCTCAGCCCAGAAGGCATTATTATAGACCAGGACCAGAAGCATCGATATCAGCAGGGTCAACTGGCTGCTATTCATCTTCGGATGGTAGATAAACGCCATAACTCTCTTGTAAAGAGGGCGTTCAAGGGGGGTGTTGATTTGCATACTCTGTTTCATTTTACTGCGGTATTTTTACACAAAAAATCATCATAAACGCTCATAAAGTACAAGCCCCCACACCATCACCACCATGACAAGGGCGACAAAGACGGCGGCAGATCCCAGATCCTTAGCCGCTCCAGCCAGGGGATGATGCTCAGGACCGATACGATCGACCACGGCCTCGATAGCTGAATTCAACAAGTCAGCGACCAGCACCACCATACAGACACTGCTCAGCAAGGCCCGTTCCATACCAGTATTCCCCAGCAGAAAGGCCAGGGGCAGCAGGATCGTGACGAGAATCACCTCCTGACGGAATGCCGCCTCCGTTCGCCAGGCCGCCCTCAGACCGGAAAAGGAATATCCAGCGGCATTGACAATGCGGCGCAAGCCGGTTTTTTTCACTCCATCCATACCCTTCTCCACCTCGGAATCATTCTCAACATTCATAATTCATTCAAAAAATTATATTATTTTTTCTATCATCAGCTCATACTCAGCAAGGGCGGCCGCAGCGGCCCGTTGCTCGGCCTCTTTCTTGGAGCCGGCAGAACCGGTTCCAAAGACAATCTCCCGAAAGATGACTGAAACAGTGAACACCTTCTGATGAGACGGCCCCTCCTCAATGTCCAGTCGATAGGATGGGGCCTCATTAAACTGTTCCTGCAAGGCCTCCTGTAACCTGCTTTTGCTGTCCGCAATCAATAATTCTTCTCTCTTTACATCAAAAACCGGGACAAAAAAACGAAGCACCAGGCCTTTTACCGTCTCATATCCACCATCTTCAAAAACAGCCCCGACAACCGCCTCGTACGCACATGACAGGATGGACGATTTATTTCTCCCATTAGATGCATCTTCACCCTTGCCAAGACACAAGAATTTACCAAGATCCACCTCTCTGGCCATAGCAGCAAGATGGGTTTCATTGACGAGAGCGGCACGTAATTTGGTCAGGTCTCCTTCACGCATTGCAGGAAAATATTTAAATAAGGCATGACCGACAACCAGATCAAGAACAGCGTCCCCCAGAAACTCCAGAGTTTCATTGTTCTGATCGGAAAAAGAATGTTCAAAGGCAAAGGAGGCGTGAATCAAAGCCTTCTGCAGCAGACGCAGATCAGTAAAACGATAGCCAAGTATCTGCTCAAACAAAGAGAGCTCCTGCTTATTCCTCTGTGCCAGTGAATCGATATCCATACCCATTTTCCCCTTGTCAAAAAAACAAACTGTGGTATAAAGTGGCTCTCAGGCTTCGTTAAGCCTGTTCAAAAAGGCGGCGTAGCCAAGTGGTAAGGCACTGGTCTGCAAAACCATGATTCAGCGGTTCAAATCCGCTCGCCGCCTCCAGTAACTTCAAAGGGTCACAAGTGATACCACTTGTGACC
>JANZPQ010000209.1:0-3640 GCA_038040945.1 Desulfobulbaceae bacterium
GAGAGATTCCTGGATACTGACCTCGTCGTCTATGATCAGAATTCGTTTTGACATCACTTCCTTTTCTCTTCTCCTGGGAACAATGGAGGGACTGTCGTTGAGCGGCCGTTACGGACCTGCCAGGAATATTTTTTTTAACAACGGTTTAACTGGTCTCTTTTTGCAAGAGGGGCAGTTCAATAATAAAGATTGAGCCATGGGGGATGTTGTTCTGGACCCGAATGTAGCCATTGTGGTCAGCAACAATGGTGGAGACAATGGCCAGTCCTAGTCCTGTACCGGTTTTTTTGGTGGAAAAATAGGGCTCAAAGAGTTTTGCCTTGTCCTCATCGGGTATGCCCGGGCCATTGTCGGATATCATTATAAAGACGCTCTCCTTTTCTTCATTCAGGGAGAGGACGATGTCTATTGTACCGGCTCTTGCATCGGCTATTGTACTGTCATTAGATAAAACTGCAACAGCATTGTCCAGGAGATTGATCAGGCAGCGCTTGATCTGTTCGGCGTCAAAACTGAAGATGGGAATGGGCTCTGTCTCACGGCAGGTGAAAATGATCTCTTTATGGGCCTCCTGGTAGAGGAAAAGGGTCTCTCTGGCAACCTTGCACAGATCGGCCGCTGCCTGCTGAATCTTGGGCATCCTGGCAAACTGGGAGAATTCACTGACGAGCCGTTTCAACTCATCCACCTGGTTGATAATGGTTTGCGTGCATTGATCAAAGATGGAGTTCTCTTCACTTAAAATCTCAGGGTAACGCCTCCGCAGCCGTTGGGCCGAGAGCTGAATGGGAGTGAGCGGGTTTTTTATCTCGTGAGCGATACGACGGGCCACCTCGCGCCAGGCTGCCATACGCTGCATCTTCTCCAGCTTGGTAAGGTTGTCAAAGACAAGCACAAATCCCAGCGAGTTGCCATGTTCGTCTTCCATTCGGGTAAAATTGACCAGGAGAGAAAATTTCTCTTTGAGGACGCTCAGTTTCAGGTGCTGCTCGATGGATGTCTTGCCGCTGGTCTGCAATTCTTTGATAAAGCCACTGATGATCTCCGCATGCCCTCTGAGCAGGGCCTCCTGGTAGTGACGATTCAAAAAGATCTCCTTGTCGATATGGAGAAGTTTTTCGGCAAAACGGTTGATGGTGGTGATCCGTCCGGAGTTGTCGAGCGAGACCACGCCAGCCGCGACATTCTGCAGGATTATTTCAGTGTAACGCCTGCGCTGTTCTGACTCCTGAGAGCTTTTCTGCAGGGCAGCATGCACCTCTTCCAGTCTGGTATTGCTGAGATTCAGGTTGCTGGTCATGGTATTGAATGAATCCACCAACTGGCCCATTTCGTCATCGGCCTTTTTCTCCAGGGCAAAGCCCAGATCTCCGGCGGCAACCCTTCTTGTCGCAGCGGCCAGCTTGTCAATGGGGCCGGTAATCCTTTTAGCGATATAAAAACCAAACCAGATAGCAGCAAAGACGATGAGCAGAGTGACAATGAGCAGGAGCGCCACCAGCCAGAACTGAAAAGGTTTCTGCATGTGCTTGAGTTGCCGGTAGTCATCTATGCCTTGCGTGATGAGGGTCATTTGCTTCTTTTGGTCACTTTTTATAAATCTCGTAGTGACTAGAAGTATGTGCTGGGAGGAAAGAGTCGACACGGGGATCAGGGCAACGCAACGTATCAGGTCTCCATGCGCTGATTCCTGTACGATGACAATCCTCTCTTTTTTAATTCGTGCCTCCTGAAGAGCGTTAAGTGGGATTCTTGGCAGTGTCAGATCTTTCATTCCAGGCCCGGAGGCAGTGATCTCCTGATACTGTTCGTCAGTAATCAGGGTGAGACTGTCAGGGCCCTCAACGAGATGAGAGGCAAGAACGTTCTCCAGTGTTTTTTGAATGGTTTCCGGATCGTACGGGTTTATCTTCTGGTTGGAAAGAAGTCCTTCAATCACGTAACTTTCTTTCCTTACCTGCTCTTTTTGCTCTTGAAGCACTGATTGGGCCAGTCCCAATGACTCCTGCAGCGACCTCTCGATATTGGTGTTAAACCAGTAGTCCATGCTGGTGGAGATAAATTGCAAGGCCACAAAAAAGAGCAGGGCTGAGGGGATCAGCGAGAGACAGATGAAGGATGTCACCAATTTTGTTTTCAGCTTGAAACCCAGAAATTTCTGACGGCTTTCAAACAGGAGTTCTGCCAGATTGCGCAAGATCAGAAAAAACATGAGCAGGGCCAGCAGCACATTGAGATTGATGATGCCGAAGAGAAGAATGTTGCTGTCGGAAGATAGCGTGGTATGACTGGTGATAAGACTTTTTTCCAACCAGGCCAAAAGGAAAAGAAGACCGAGGCAGATCAGGATGACCAGGCGGATGAGTCTTTTTTTCTGCAGACGCTGTGCCGGGTCGAGCGTAGGTCTTTCAGGTGCAGAGTCAGGTTGCGGGCTCTTGTGTGTTACTCGGTCCATGCGCGCGGCGTTTTTTTTTGTTATCTATTTAATTTAATAGGTGAATTCAATAGTGTGCCAGTCGGTTTCAACGTCCCACCAAGAAACAAAGGGGACAATGTAATGAAGCTTCATGGGCAGTGATTTTTTATAGAGTTCTGCTTTGAGTCGCAGTTGATATGAACTGTCAGGGATGAGCTGGGAAAGTTCAATAACCAGCAACCCATTAATTTCGTTCATGGTCTTCAGGGAATCGCTGAGCTGTGAGGATGATTCGCTCTTCTGGTTTTTTTCACTTGTCTCAACCCGGTAATTTTCCTGTAGGGTGTCGTAGGTAAGTATATGATGAAATTTTAAAGAGATAAGCTGCAGGTCTGGCCAGTTTTTTTCTGTTTTGTCGAGCTCCACCAGAAAGGTGAAGTGGATGGGGACGCCATTGTGCAATCCTTGCAGCATCTCTTCGGTGATACCATTGTTGATAAGTCCAAAAAGAAGCAGATGGGTCTTTGAAGTGGTAATGATAATATCGGAAAAATGGACCTCTTCTTTTTGGCTGTCTTTGGCGTGGGCGGTGTGGAGTAGAATGACCAGGGCCAAGGTGAGCAGAAGGGAAAATATTTTACGCTGCATGAGTGATAGGAAAATATAGTGGCTGACAATATGTCGTGAAGGTGAGTCTTTGTTGAAAAGCTATGATTGCACGAGGACGATACTGGCTATTTAAAGAATAAGCCGCTGTAAAGAAAACAACCCGACCATCTGGGGCGCCAAAACGGCACAAGGACCCGTAACGAACGAGCTCTAAAGAGACAGGTTGTTTTCGAAACGGCTCCTGATAAAACTTACCTGATATTGTCCTATATGTCACGGCTTGTTCTTAAAATGTTTTTGTGAAAGAAATGATTTTTTTTTTTTTGTGGCCTGTAGAGGAAAATTCTCGCCCTGAGAGGGCAAGGGGCGGTAATTTACTTGACAGAAGGACAGGCACTTATTAATTTGTGCATATGTTTATTAATTGGCCTGTGGTGAGAGAAACCGGCAGAAGGGTATTCCTTGTGGAAAATATTGGTTCATTCGTATTTAAGTTGAAGCTCAACAACCGTCAGTAGCTGTATGAAAAAAAGCATCGGATTTAACCAACTCTGTTAAAGTTTTGTTTGCGCACAGAACCTTGACAGAGAGGAGAAACCCGATGCATCTCAAGAC
>JANZPQ010000210.1:0-5092 GCA_038040945.1 Desulfobulbaceae bacterium
AGCTTGGGGCCCGACGAGCTGATCACCGCCCGTTCAAGGACATTTTCCAGTTCCCGAACATTTCCAGGCCAGGGATACTCTTGTAACGCATTCACTACACTCACCGGAATGCAGGCAATGGTCTTGCCCAAGCGCCTGGCAATCTTTTTGACGTAAAAATCCACCAGGGCCGGGATATCATCCAGGCGATCCCGAAGCGGCGGCATGGTAATCGGAAAGATATTTAACCGGTACCAGAGATCCTCACGGAAACGGCCCTGGCGGACCTCCTCTTCCAGATTACGATTGGTGACGGCAATAATCCGGGTATCGACCTTGATGGTGCGGGAGCTGCCCAACCGTTCAAACTCGCCATCCTGGAGCACTCTGAGTAGCTTTGCCTGGAGCTCCATTGGCAATTCGCCGATTTCATCCAGAAAAAGGGTGGCGCCATTGGCGACCTCAAATCGCCCAAGGTGCCTGGAAGAAGAACCGGTGAAGGCCCCTTTCTCATGACCGAACAATTCGCTTTCAATGAGGTTTGAGGGCAGCGTGGCGCAGTTTACCTTTACCAGGGCCCGCTTGTGGCGCAGACTCAGACCGTGAATAGCCCGGGCTGCCAGTTCTTTGCCGGTTCCCGTCTCGCCAAGAATCAATACGGTGGTGTCGCTTGCGGCAATCTGCTCAATTTTATAGAGCACGTATTTGAGCCCGTCACTTTGACCGATAATTTTCTCATGGTTGCAGGCAAGCTTGATTTCTTCTTGCAGATAGGCCCGTTCCGCTTCCAGTTGCCGTTGCAGCTTTTCTATTTCGCCAAGGGCGGTTTCAGCTGCCTGTTTTCTTGTTTCCGCCTCTATCCTGGCTTGGACAAGTTCGAAGGTGAGCGTCTGAACAAGCTCCTCAAGATCTCTTTTCTGCTCTTCCCGCTCCGTCACATCCTCAATGGCCAAAAGGATCAGAGGGGTCTGGCTCGGTATTGTGTGAATCCGCCTGGCGTTTACATGCAGTATCTTGCGGCCGAGGGTCTCAAAGGTATGTTCCACTTCAAAGTCATTGTATTCGGCATGTTCAGGAAGGATCTCTTCAAGCAATCTTCGAAGCTCCGGGATGTTCCATTGGTGGTGGCCAAGATCATAAATCAACATCCCCTCTGTCTCATCTGGCTTGATTGCAAAGGTCTGGTAAAAGGCATGATTGGCCTTTACCACCTTTAAGTCAGCATCAAGCACCACCAAAGGTTCACGGACCGAACCCATAATGTTGTCAAAGACTTCCGCACAGCTCTGCACCCTTGAGGCATCGCCCGCAGATTTTTTGGTGTTACTCTTCACTTTTATCATGCCACCTCAACTGTTCAGCGGGAAGACATACGCTGAAGCTCGATCGACTTGTAAACAAGCGTAAAAAAACACAACAAGCACAACTGATTTTATATCATATTTTTTTATTGAGTTACAGGAATATAAGAAATGGACCTTCAACAAAAAATGGGAATTGAGATTCTTCTCCAGAAATCGTCCAGAGAGCAAAGCCCCGACATATCTCAGCCAGACAGCGACCTTGCGCCCGAAACCTTTCGCTTGTCACCTCCCAGCTGATCCTCCTCTTTTTTCAACATAACGAGTCAAGGGGAACCGCACAATATCTGTGGAGAATCACATCCTCTGTCATCCAGTAATACCAAAAAGACCGGATAATGTGTCACATATGACCACCGGTGATATATGACCATTTCCATGCGGCTGTTGCTGACAGCCCTCTCAATCCTTTTCCAGCTATTTATTCCAAAAAAACAAGACAATGGGTGACACAATGCTGATATCGGGAACCTGGCACAGAGATTGCTGTATACAAAGAAGTGGATAAGGGCACGGTGATTGTCGTCTGGCGTCTCCGGGTTGACGTCCTTGTCAGGGTTCTCAGGTTTGCAATACCTGAAAAAGGCATTGCGGGAACAAAAAAAAACACCACCCTAAGGAGTAAAAAAATCATGCAAAAAAAAACGTATCGCTTGTCCCTGATCGTAACTGTGGCCTCTTTGTTTTTATGCAATACCCCTCTGTTCGCTTCCGAGGCAGATGACCGGATCGAATCATCTGCGCAACAATCGTATGTATTCAAGACCTACCTCAAGGACGATAACATTAAAGTCGAGTCCAAGGATGGCGTTGCCACCTTGACCGGGACTGTTTCTGGTGAAGGTCATAAATCATTGGCCCAGGAGACTGTTGCCAGCCTGCCAGGAGTTACCAGCGTGGACAACAAGCTGGAAGAAACAGGTGAAGTTCCTGATGTGTATACCGATGCGTGGCTCGTGGCCAAAGTGAAGACCACCTTTTTATTCCATCAGAACTTGAGCGCCAGCGAAACTGAGGTCACCTCAGACAATGGCACCGTCACCTTGCGCGGCGAGGCTACGAGTACGGCCCAGAAGGATCTCGCCACAGAATACGCCAAGGATGTGGAAGGCGTCAAGGCCGTTAAAAATGAGATGACAGTGGCAGCTGCTGCCGGGGAACCAGCCACCAAAACAATGGGGCAGAAGATTGATACAATGGGCGAAGCAATTGATGACGCGTCCATCACCGCCCTGGTCAAGATGACCTTGCTCTATCGTCGTTCGACCAGTGGCCTCAACACCACTGTCAAGACCAAAGATGGCATGGTCACTTTGGGTGGCATGGCCAAGAACGAGGCCGAAAAGGACCTCGCCAGCAAACTCGTAAGTGATGTTCGAGGTGTTAAGAGCGTGACCAACAACATGACCGTCGAGGAAGCTCAAATCAAGGAAACAAAAACCCCGAAGAAGGCTGCCATCGAAGGTTGTTGATTGACAGACAACAACATGACCGTCGAGGGGAATTGGCTTCAGCCAACCGATACTAGCGGCTGAAGCCAATCGATTCTGGATTTTACAACATTTTTAAGCGGAGGATGAGCGGAGAACCGAGAGGCAGGAGCACCGCTATACGGCAAAGATTAAATTTGAGGAGAGGTTACAAACATGACAAAAACACACGATAGTTCCAATACAATGAGTCAGGAAATGCAGAACATCATGGATCATGCCCATGCGCTCGTGGATGCTACATCCGGAGAAGTGGATGAACGGATCAAGTCGGCCAGAATCGCACTGAAGGAACGTCTGGCATCAGCCAAAGGTGACTACGGCCAGCTTGAAGCCCAACTTCTGGACAAGGCCCAGGCCGCTGACGAGTTCATCCATGCAAAACCATACTATGCCATTGGCGGCACCTTCATCGGTGGCCTGCTTCTTGGCTGGTTCATGTCCAGGAAATAGCATGAACAGGCTGCCGCTCATCATTTCCGGATTAACTGGGGCTGCCGGCCGCTACGGCGAGACAGCCTCCCAAATCCTCCAGGATCGTTTGGAGCTTCTGGCCTTGGAGCTGCGCGAGGCCAAGATCCGTTTGGTTCAGGCCTTGCTCCTGGCCTGTATGGGCGTGGTCTTCTCCCTGCTCGGGCTCCTGTTGCTTGTTCTGGCCGGTCTCTACGTCCTGCCGCCTGAATGGCGACTTTATGGAATCGCCGGCGCAGCAGTGGCCAGCATGCTGGTAGGGATAGCAGTTTTTGTCGTCCTCTGTCGGCACCTGGGACGAAAACCGCTGGCCTTTGCCCAGAGCCTGGCTGAACTGAAAAAGGACACGACATGTTTCTCGACCAAGAGCTGAAGAACATTCAGGAGGCCAAGAACCGCCTGGTCATATGTTCTGACCTGCGCCGCCGTCTGGTCCATCTCGAGGTCCAGGACCTCTGGCTCGGGGTACGCCGCACGTTTTCGAACCTGACCTTAGGGTTGGCCATCACCGAGCAGATTCTCAGTTTTCTGCGTGAGCGCAAAGACCGACGCCGCTAATTATCTGGTTCGGGAGACAGGGGACAACCATGGCAGCCATCGTCCTGAGATAGTTACCCTGATGTGGTGACAAAAGAATCTGACCCAGGGCCCGGGAGAATATTCTCGAGGAAAGCAGGAAGGGCCAAGGGGAGATAAAACAGTGATATACAGAGGAGCGAATAGAATGAAAAAGGTACTTTTGGGAATATTGTTTTTGGAATTGGTCATGGTAGCTCCTGTGCCAACGATGGCAGAGGTAAATGTAGACATTAACATTGGTATTCCTCTGCCTCCAGCCATTGGTATTCCTCTGCCTCCAGCCATCGTCTTTGCGGCACCACCAGCGTTGATAGTGCTGCCCGAGACCTATGTGTACGTTGCCCCTGACCTGGATGTCGACATCTTCTTTCACGATGGTTGGTGGTGGCGTCCGTGGGAAGGACGTTGGTATCGCTCGCACAACTATAATTCAGGTTGGAGCCACTATAGCAACGTGCCATCTTTTTATAGAGAGATACCCTCGGGCTGGAGGAATGACTACAGGAAGCATCATTGGAAAGGGCATCGATGGGATCACCAACGAATACCTCACCAGGAGGTGCAACGGAACTGGAAGGGCTGGAAAAAAAACAAGCATTGGGAAAAGCAAAAACATTGGGGTGTCAAAGAGTTGCAGCCACGAAAGTCCCGGCCACAGCTAAAAAAGGTCAAGCCGGAACGGTCCCAACAAAAGGCAGGCCCACAATCCCGAAAGGCGGTTGAACCAAAGCACTCAAAGCAGCAAAAGGGAAACCATAAAAAAGAAAATGGAGGAAAAAAAGGTAAATAGAAATCAGTATCGGAGAATCATAGATGCATCCAGCATTTCATAAATCAAATGGACAATAGAACGGTAGGGTCAAATGAAAACAAACACAATTCTTGCCATCTTGCTTATTGCTCTCGGAATCGTGGCCTTTGGGTATCAAGGGATCACCTACACAACCAAAGAAAAAGTCGTTGATTTCGGTCCACTGCAAATGACGGCGGAGACACAGAAAACACTTCCGTTGCCGCCGATCGCCGGAGCCATTGCTCTCGTGGGCGGCATCGTACTCCTGGTCGCGGGAAAGAAAAAAGACTGAGCGGATAGAGAGAACAACCAGGAGTGAAACTGGTACCGGAAACTGTCCAAGGGACGTCGGGAATCTCCCATAAATATCAGAAAAGGAGAAAACATAATGAAGACTATAAATACGGCGCCCCTGGTAG
>JANZPQ010000211.1:0-3453 GCA_038040945.1 Desulfobulbaceae bacterium
GAAGAGGATATGAGCGAAAAATCAGCTGAGGAAATGGAAAAAATTGCACCACTGGCGGAGCTGAAGCTTCAGATCCCTCAGGATATGGTTGTCGCCTACCAGCGCTGCAGCTGGATTATTGTCCATGAAACCGGCAGGAACCCACTGCAGGTGATGGAGGAGATGGTGCGCGATTTTCTGATCAAGCATGGCTGTTGATGCAGGGAGGAAAAGCTGCCTTTTTCTTTCTTGCGGCTGATGTCTTCTTGACCTCTTTCCTGACATTGGATAGACTGGAATTGCCTGTTTTTTTTTCAAAAGAGCTTATCATCTATTATTAAAGTTTTTTAGAGGGCATGGGGCGTGAACTCTGACAGTCAAGACCAGCGGGAAAAGATTGAGAAATTTATCCTGAGGATGCCCAGTCTGTCGACAACATTGGGCAAGGTCCTGGAGAGATCTGCAGTCGTACGGACGCCTCGCCCAACGAGCTGAACAAGGTCATTTTCCTTGATCCTGTCCTGACGGGTCAGGTCTTGAAGCTGATCAATTCCGCCTATTATTCCATGCTGAGCAAGGTGACCTCGCTTACCCGTGCCATCACCATGCTGGGGATGAATACCGTTAAGAACATGGCTCTCAGCACTACCATTATCCAAGCTGCATCGCCTGTCATCACGCGATTGACCTGGCAGGAGAAAGAGGATCGTCGCAAGATTACTATTGTCTCTCTGGCCAATATGTATGTTAATATCCTGGATATAGGCTATGCCGGAGACCCCTTTCCGGCATATGAGAATACAGAGGAACTCCTTGAACTCACCGGACTGTTCCGGTCAGATCTCGCTGCTATCGGTGGCACGGTAGAGGCTGAGATCGAGAAGGCGCAAATCTTTTTACAGGTGTGAGTGAGTATATGAACGTTCGATTTTGGGGGGTAAGGGGCTCTATCCCCTGTCCCGGTCCTTTGACCCAGAAATATGGCGGCAATGGGGCCTGCATAGAGCTGAGGATGGGGGAAGAGAACAGGCTTGTTATTATCGATGCCGGTTCTGGAATCAGACAGCTCGGCAATCACCTGATGCAGCATGATCTGCCTCAAGGGCCGATCCGGGCCGATATTTTTCTCTCCCACACCCATTGGGATCACATCATGGGCTTTCCTTTTTTTATTCCTATCTATGTCCCCGGCTCGCAGTTGAAGGTCTACGGTCCTGTCTCTTTTGAGGATGATACCCTCGAGGATGTTGTCTGCGGCCAGATGAAGTATCGTTATTTCCCGGTCAATATGGGCGAGCTTCGATCGGAAATCGAATATATCAGGGTAAAGGAAGAGTCCGGGAGAGCGTATGGGAATGGACTGGTCGTGTCCACCAAGATTCTGAACCATCCCGTCATCGCCCTTGGCTATCGTTTCGACTATGAAGGGAAATCCTTCTGTACCTGTTATGACTTTGAGCCCTTCCGCAACCTCTTTATTGCCGATCCGGATCATCCTGATTATGATGAGGCTATGGCCGTTGAGGGCGAGGAGGTGGCCAGAGAACAGAATCTGGCCGTGGAGTCCTTTTTTGCCGGGGCCGACCTGCTGGTCCATGATTCCCAATATACCGATGCCGAGTTCAAGACCCGGGTCGGGTGGGGCCATTCCACTGTTGAGTATGCCATTGCCGCGGCAAACCGGGCAGGCGTGAAAAGGCTGGCCCTGTTTCACCATGACCCGGATCGGACCGATCAGCAGATCGACGAGATGGCCGCCACCTATTGCCAGCCTGGACGGTATGGCGAGACCGAGGTCTTTTTTGCCAGAGAAGGGCAGACTGTTGCCTTGTGAGGTGTTGGATGGTGAGTAGTGAGTAGTAAGTGGTGGGTGGTGAGTTGGCCAGTTGGTAAGAGAAAGAGAGAGAAGGGGCGTCGTGCTTTCCACTTGAAATTGGTATTATGAAGATTGCCCTGATACAGATAAATCCGGTGATTGGTGATTTTACAGCCAATTGCCGGGCCATTGCCCTTGGCGCCAGGCAGGCCATGGCCCGCGGTTGTGAACTTGCTGTTTTTCCGGAGATGGCTGTCTCCGGCTATCCGCCGCAGGACCTTTTGGAGAGACACTCTTTTCTCGAAGACCATGATCTGGCGCTTGGCCGCTTGATCAGGGATCTTCCGCCCCTGGCTGTGATGTTCGGCTGCCTGGAGCAGCGGCAGGAGAGTCAGGGCAAACCCCTCTATAACTCGGTGGTGGTGGCGCAAGGAGGAACAATTGTCCATCGGGTACGCAAGCAGCTGCTGCCATCGTACGACGTCTTTGATGAGACCCGCTATTTTGAGCCGGGACCTGCTCCCTCGCTCTATCGGCTGGGAGAGCTGACCTTTGGCATCACCGTCTGTGAGGACATCTGGCATCAGGCGACTGATTGTTATCGCTGTGACCCTGTGGCCTCGCTCTTTAGCCTCGCCCAAAAGGAGGGGCAGAGGATCGACTGTCTGATCAATGTCTCTGCCTCCCCTTTTCAGCGTGATAAGGAGCTTACCCGTCACGCCATCTTCCGTACCCTCTGTTCCCGCTATCAGGTCCCTTTTTGCTACGTGAATCAGGTGGGGGGGCAGGATTCCCTGCTCTTTGACGGGGGCAGCCTGGCCATGAATGCCAACTCGGAGATTGTGGCCAGATGCGCCTCTTTTGTCCCGGACATGGTGGTGGTGGACACCGACGGCTGGCACGGGGAGCTGCATGGCCCTGGGCAGGAGGTACCGGTGGCCGCGGTCTATGCATCTCTGGTCATGGGGGTGCATGACTATGTGCGCAAATGCGGATTCCGCTCCGTGGTCCTCGGCCTCTCCGGCGGCATTGATTCCGCCCTCACGGCCGTTATTGCTGCAGACGCCCTCGGCGCCGAAAATGTCCTCGGGGTTGCCTTGCCCTCTCCCTACAGCTCTGCGGATTCGCTGGAAGATGCGCAGGCACTGGCGACAAATCTTGGCTGCGGATTCAAGGTTATTCCCATTACTCCCCTCTTTTCCGCCTTTCAGGAGTCCCTGCAGCCTCTTTTTGCAGGCATGGAGGAAGATCTCACCGAACAGAATCTTCAGGCCCGGATCCGGGGCAATCTGCTCATGGCCCTCTCCAACAAGTTTGGCCACATCCTCTTGTCAACCGGCAATAAAAGTGAGATGGCGGTCGGTTACTGCACCCTCTATGGCGATATGAGCGGCGGCCTGGCCGTGATCTCCGATGTGCCCAAACAGATGGTCTATGAGCTGGCCCGCTATGTGAACCGGGAGCAGGAGCGGATCCCGGAACGAAGCCTGAACAAGGCGCCGACAGCTGAGCTCAAGGCCGATCAGTGTGATCAGGATGATCTGCCCCCCTATGCGATCCTCGACCAGATCCTCGAACTGCATCTGGAGCAGGGAGCCGGGCTTGCGACCTTGGTGGCGGCAGGTTTTGAAGAGGTGGTGGTGCGTGACGTCCTGCGC
>JANZPQ010000212.1:0-4017 GCA_038040945.1 Desulfobulbaceae bacterium
AAAACAAGAGATTGTCGCTTTTTCGGGACAGATTTCAATATCCGGCGAATGTCCGGCAGAAAGCCTTTGTCAAACATATGATCGGCCTCGTCGAGGATTAATATCTCAACATTGGCCAGGTTGATTGTCCGGTCGTTCATGTGATCAAGCAGTCGTCCGGGACAGGCGACAATAATCTCTACCCCTGCCCGAATTTTTTTAACCTGGGTCACCTTGCTGACACCACCATAAATTACGGCGCTGCGCAGGTTGGTCAAATGGGCCATTTTTTCAATGTAACTGTGGATCTGTTCAGCAAGCTCCCGGGTAGGGGCAACAATCAGGGCCCTGATACTCTTTCTGGGTCCATCGAGAAGACGTTGTAAGGTCGGAAGTACAAAGGCGGCTGTCTTGCCGGTTCCGGTCTGGGCCAGGCCAAGAAGGTCGCGACCTTCGAGAACAGGAGGTATTGCCTGCAGCTGAATGGGTGTAGGAACGGTGTAGCCGCACTCTTGAATGGCAGCAGTGATGTGGGGGTGAAAATTAAAAACTGTAAAACTCATAAAACTCCTTTTGATTAACTACTACTCTTGTTGCTTGTCAGGTTCCAGTAATAAGGTACCTGGAGCGAGGTGAAGCATCTATTTTTTCTGTATCAGAAAAGTGTGTTCTGGTCTTCTGAAAATGCAGAATGTACCAGAAGGTAGGAAAACTCGATTCTGATCAGGGTATACTCTATATTGTCAAGGGGGATTTTGTCATTGATCGAACAGTGACCAGTACCCAGCCGTGTTTTCCCAGCGGCTATGCCTTGGTTTCTATTCTGCTTTTGCGTTGTGGAAGCGAGGGGGAAATAATTGCGCTCTTAGCCGTTTAGAGTTTCGGTGATGCCGAAGAAAGCGTGTCAATAAAAAATGTTAATGACTGCTTCTGGTAAGTGATCAGCAAAAACTTTAACGACATTAAGCGATGTGAGAAACACAGCGGAATTGTAATGTGAAAAGAATGTGCTTAGACTTAATTTAAAACTTTGTGTACAATACACTGCTTTTTTCTCTATTGCTACTAAAAAATGCGATTATTTATGGAAACGTGTAAGATGTTTGGCTGTGCCGCTTTTTTTTAGCGTCATTTCTTCTGGAAAGTGCATGACTTAGGGCGGTTTTGCAGGGTAAAATAAAAAAAACATAAGAGCGTTGAAAGTGCTGAGGGTTGAATGGAATGATAAGAAAAGAGGCGACTCATGATCTCTATGATCGAAGGCTGCGGCAATTTGTGCACGAGGTAACACTCTATCCTGTCAGTTGTGAGAAGCTGGCTGCAGGAAGGACGGATCGGCAATGGCTGGATGGGGTTCTGGCCGGTGGTGCCAGAATCGTGCAGTTGAGGGATAAGGAGAGCAGTGATCGTGAGCTTCTGGCCAAGGCTCGTTATTTTCGTGAAAAAACACGAGAAGCCGGGGCGCTGTTCCTCTTGAATGATCGATTGGATATCGCGCTTCTGGCTGAGGCGGACGGGATGCATGTGGGGCAGAATGATCTGCCGCCGGAAGAGATCAGGAAGCTGGCCCCTGATTTTTTGATCGGTCTCTCCTGTAATACCGTTGAACAGGCTGCAACCTTGGGGGATGCGGTGGCCAAGGGGTCTTGCCCTGTAGCCTATTTTAATATAGGGCCGATCTACTCCACGGCAACGAAGTTGGGGCTGCGTGAGTTTATCGGCCCTCAGGCCGTTGGGCAATTTACGAAAGTATGTCCTTTGCCTTTTACGGTCATGGGTGGAATTAAATCAAAGAATATTAAAGAGTTGTGCGCGGTTGGTGTCAGGCGGATAGCTGTGGTGACTGCTGTCAGTCAGGCTGTTGATATTGCGGCCGAGACAGCATTCTGGATTAAAGAAATAGGCGCTTCTGCGCCTGAGGCAAGGTGGGATGATGCAGGTATCTGAAAAAAAAGAGAAAATAATTGAAGAGGCTGAGCTTTTCATCCACTATGGGGTGCATGAGAGTGCACGGCAGGATGCCCTGGATTTTCTGAATCGCTATAGAAACGATGTCCTTGCCTTGCAGCTGATGAGGGCTTTTTATTCATCCCTTCCCGAGACTCACGAAGAGGCCATTGTCAGGATCACCCTTATCGAGAAAAAAGAAGATATCGTTCTGCTGGGACTCAGTACCGCCAGGCATGGGTATCTCTATCTTGCCACTGATCAGAGGGCAGTTTTGCTAGGTGAGTACGGAGGGGAAATTATTGAACCGGAAATGCTTACTCTCTTCGGCTACGCGGATGCCAAGGACTTTTTTGAGAAATTTCCGGAACTCATGGCCTGTGAAGAGTATGAACCTGCGAGTTCGGCAGGCACAAAGTTCTGCCCTGTCTGCTCGGCGGCAGTGGGGGAGCATCATCTTCTAGGGTGTTCGGTAGAGGTCTGTCCCTGGTGTGACGGCCAGTTCAGTCGCTGCGGCTGCCGTTTTGAAAAGCTGGGGCTTGAAGAGCTTGCGGATGAGGAAGAGATGGATGAGCTGGAGAGGATTCTGCATGAGAAGGGACGTATTCCTTATAGACTGGAACAATGTCCGTCCTATCCGTCAGCTGCTGACGAATAGGACGGACCATGTGCCGGCTCGGATCGAGGGCTTATCTCTTGCCGTCGATACTTTTCAGATACTGAAAGATGTCAGAATTTGATGAGAGGACAAGAGAAGTCTTGTCGCCGATTATCTCCTGATAACTTTCCAGGGTTTTGGTAAATGAATAAAATTCCGGATCCTGGCTATAGGCCTTGCCGAATATCTTTGATGCCTCGGCATCGGCCTTGCCTCGTATGCCGATGGAGTCACGTTGGGCCGTTGAGGTAATCACCTTCAATTCGCGGTCAACCGTGCCGAGGATCACGGCCTTTTTGCCTTCGCCGGTGGAGCGTTTTTCGGCGGCAATACGTTTTCTCTCTGAGATCATGCGGTCATACACCTTGACGCGCACGGACTCGATGTAGTTGACCCGCTTGAACATGACATCAATGAGTTCGATTCCGTATTGCGGGGTGGCCTTGGCTGCTGTTGCGATGATCTGATTGGTGATCACGTCGCGGCCCCGTTTGGGTGCGGCGCCCGGGTCTTTATCGATGGAGGTCATGGTCGCAGCGGTCCAGTCAGAGCTGCGGATGATTTCAATAAGATCATTCTTGTTCACCATATCCCGAACCGTACCGTCAATGATATCGTCGAGCATGGACTGGGCCCGGGCTTCGGTCTTGACCGCCTGCATGTATTTCAGGGCGTCCGTGATGCGCCAGCGGGCGGTAACATCAAGATAGACATAGGTTTTATCCCCGGTCGGGATCTGATTTGGTTCGCCGTCCCAGATCTGGATTTTTTTGTCAAACAGATTGACATGCTGGACAAAGGGGACTTTCAGGTGCAGTCCAGCATCTGTTTTCGGGGTGCCGACAGGGGCGCCGAACTGGGTGATGACCGCCTGCGTTCCCTCTTCAAGGATATAGAAACCATCATAGATGACTACAATACCCAGAAGGACGAGACCTGCCAGGAAAAATTGAGCTATTTGTTTCATGTTAGTTTCCTTGTTGGATTGATTTCGGGCTTGTCATCCCTTGGGTGGCGGAGAGGTTGAGCAGGGGCAGCGGTGATTTCTGGTCTTCATCGATAACATAGACAGATGCCACTCCGGGCATGATGGCCTGCATGGCCTCCAGATACATCCGTCTGCGGGTGACTTCCGGAGCGTTTTTATATTCCTTGAGGATGTCAAGGAAACGTCCAGTTTCGCCCTCGGCCTCATTGATTCTGGCTGCGGCATACCCATGGGCCACTTCAACCATTTTTTTGGCATCGCCACGGGCCTTGGGGATCACCTTGTTGTAGGTCTCTTCCGCCTCATTGACCAGCCGTTTCATATCCTGGTCTGCCTCGTTGACCTCATTGAACGCCGGTTTGACAGGCTCAGGAGGATTGATGTCCTGAAACTGGACGGTGCCGATTGAGATTCCCGCCTCCAGCTTATCGAGTTGAATCTGCAG
>JANZPQ010000213.1:0-11536 GCA_038040945.1 Desulfobulbaceae bacterium
AGGGCCAGTTTATGTGGCACCATGCTAATTTTATTTTATTCAATCATATCAAATCACTACAAACTTCATTTCAAATTTCCCATTCCAGAGCTTCTCGAAAAGCACCAAGGATGTGTATAAAAAGTGACAATAATCAACAGCGAGAACACAACAGGCTGTATTTACAGCAAAAAAAATAGTGTGTAAAAATGTTGACAGCAAAGAGCTTGCGGAGTACATTTGTGCCGGAAAAGTGACAATCGGGAACCAACAGGGAAGAAAGGCATGCGCTTAAGTTCAACAGACAACCGCTTAATCGAAATCCTTGAGAAGCAGAAACAGGATCTGGTTGTCCGCGTTCTGAGAAAGCATGAAGAAGTAGAGGCGGGAAAGGAATTTACCAATACGATTCTTGCCAGCCTATCCGACCTCTTCCTGCTCCTGACAGACAGCTTTCAACTCGCCCAGGCGAATCAGGAATTTTATCGCACCTTAGGCTATTGCAGCGACAAGAATACAAACCTGGCCCTGAAAGATCTGGTGGGTGCAGAGGAATACACCTCTATCTGCCTTGCTCTTGAAAATGGAGAATTTGAAAACCTTGAAACGTACCTCATTGATCACAGCGGAGAACACATCCCGGTCAATCTTAAAGGCTCAACCTACACAACTGAATCCGGGCGCACTCTGCACATGTTGATTGCAACGGACAGGAGTGATTTTTATTCAATGATGAGTCGCATGCATGAGGCGCAGGAACAGCTTATTCATTCTGTCAGACTGGCAAGTCTGGGAGAGATGGCGGCAGGCATCGGTCATGAGCTGACTCAACCTTTGAACGCCATCCTTCTTTTCAGCAGAAATTGTTTAAAGGTCTTGCACGACCCCGTTAAACACAAAGCGATGCTGGAGGAAAACCTCAATATCATTGTTGACAGGGTAAATAAGGCCTCCTCCATTATCCGAAGTCTCAAGAGCTTTGGAGGAAAAACGGTAGATGAGACAACAGCCGTCAACGTCAATGCGATTCTGGCAAACATTCTCAAATTCCTCCAATCACAACTGACATTATCGGAGGTGGAGGTAGAGATGCAACTCGATCCCGGACTACCCCATGTGTTTGGCCAGGAAGTCAAGCTGGAACAGGTTTTCCTGAATCTCATCCAAAATAGTATTCAGGCCATGGGAAGAACAGATCAGCCGAAAATGACGATCAAAACGTTTTTGCAGACACACATTGATCCTGAAACGCTCCAGGAAAAACCCTTTGTCGGTGTCATGATTCAAGACAACGGTGAAGGAATAAGTCTGGACATACAAAAAAAGATCTTTGATCCGTTCTTTACCACCCGCGAGGTAGGGACAGGAATGGGACTGGGTCTCTCCATCGTTGACAGGATCATTCGAGGATTCTCTGGATTTATAAAGGTTGAAAGTCCAGCCGGAAAAGGTGCCTCTTTTCTTGTATGTTTACCCCCATGGACGAAGCTGCCTGAAAGTGCCCAATGAAATATCCTGAAACTCATGAAAGCGCTTTGCCACTTCTGGTTGTGGACGATGATCTCTACCTACTGGCCGCTATCAAGCAGACATTAACCTTGAACGGTTATCTCGTTGACACCTTTAATGAACCGGCAAAGGCCCTTGTTGCCATCGGCGAAAACTCTTACTCAGCAGTTATCGCCGATATAAAAATGCCCCAGATGGACGGCATTCACCTCTTCAAACATATCCAGGATATCGACAGTGAACTTCCGGTTATCTTGATAACAGGTCATGGTGATGTGGCAATGGCCGTCAGTGCTATACGAAAAGGGGCGTATGACTTTTTACAAAAACCGGTCGATGAAGACATACTGATCGCCTCCATTGAAAGGGCTGTAGAAAAACGTCGTCTTGTCATGGAAAACCGGAGCCTGCAAGACCGCATGAAAAATCAGCGAAAAGGCTACCATTTCCATGGACTGGTTGGCGGTCATCCGATAATGCAGGAACTGTACGAAATTATCGAAGCGGTTGCCGAAGAAGACGATCCGGTGATGCTTTACGGAGAAACCGGAACAGGAAAAGAACTTGTGGCCCGCGCCATTCATGACGCCGGTAACCGCTACGGAAGACCCATTGTCCCTGTCAACATGGGGGCAATGCCCGTCGACATGATTGAATCCGAACTTTTCGGTCATGTCAAAGGGGCATTTACCGGAGCGATCCAGCAGAAACAGGGTAAGTTTGAGTTTGCTGAAGATGGGACGATCTTTCTCGATGAAATCTGCAGCATGCCCGCAAGCACGCAAGCCAAGCTCTTGCGGGTTCTTGAGGAGAGAACTGTAACTCCGCTTGGCAGCAATATCTCCATACCCATCAGGGCAAGAGTTATCGCCGCGACCAATAAAGATCTGGAGAAAGAGATTCGCAAAGGGACGTTTCGCCAGGACCTCTATTTTCGCTTAAATGTTCTGCCGGTCAAGACCCCGGCCCTCAGAGAAAGAACAGAGGACATCCCCTTGCTGGTTGAGCATTTTCGCCTGGAATACTGTCATGACAGACAGTTGAACGTGGAACCTTTTTCAGCGGCAATAATTGAACAGATAAAACAACAGGAGTGGCCGGGCAACATCAGGGAATTGAAGAATCAAGTCCGCAGGATTTGCATTTTCGGTACCCAGGATAAGATGAAAAATGGCTCAGCTAAAGACAATAATATTGTAAAAAAGAGCCTTTCACATCAGATCCATCTAAGATCATTCCTGGAGCTGATGGAAAAAGAATACCTTACAGAGGTGTTGCGCAAAAACAAAGGGTTTGTCCCCCCAACACATCAGCAACTTGGTATCTCAAGAAAAAGCCTGTATGACAAGATCAACAAATACTGTATAGACTTGGCGATATTGAGAAGAGACAATTGAGCCCTGGTTCCATTAGCAGTTTAGTGCCTTACAGATTATTTTCTTGTTTTTTTTACAAGAAAATAATCTACGAAAGGCTCTTATCCCGTTTTTCGGGGTTAGATAAAATAAGCGAATATTGAAATCGTTCAATATTCCCAATTAACATGATTTGTAAAATCAGGAGGAAGCATATGGCTACTGACAACCCGGTCGTACGAGATTTTATCATACCGCTGGAAAGATACCCCCACCTGCAGGAGACACAAACGCTCCATGACGCGGTTGAAACCCTGGAGAATTTTTCCTGCGGTGAAAATGAGCGTCTCAGATATTCTACCCTTTTTATCATCAACCATCAAAACCAGTTGGTGGGCAAGCTCAACCTGCAGGATCTGCTCATTGCTCTCGACGACAGGTTTGTTACAATCC
This sequence comes from Desulfobulbaceae bacterium, assembly GCA_038040945.1. Classification (GTDB taxonomy): domain Bacteria; phylum Desulfobacterota; class Desulfobulbia; order Desulfobulbales; family Desulfocapsaceae; genus UBA2270. The sequence goes on from JANZPQ010000213.1 coordinate 3,297, forward strand.
CGAAAGCTGCTGGATTTGAAGGAAAAGGGGACGAGTTCCCCAATCTGGCCATCCTCTGGGAAGATTCCTTCTTTATCGAATGTGCCAAGAAAAAAAACCTCTTTCTTAAGGACCTGATGAGACCTGTATCCCGGATCGTCAAGGCAGACGATCCACTGGTCAAGGCCCTCTCCATAATGCTGCATGGTGACGACCAGGTTCTGCCGGTACTTGACGGGGATTCGATTGCCGGTGTCATCCGATTGGAAGAGATGTTCAAGGCCGTATGCAGTTCCTGCAAATTATAATCCGACAAAAAATATATACGGAAAAAGAATAAGGAGACAAGGTTAATTCATCATGGAAAACTCACAAGTAAAAATAAGTCTACCCATAGAAAAAGCGCCCATCGACTGGAAAAGAATTTTTTTCCTGTTCCTTGGCATTGGCCTGTTTACCGTTGTTTATTATTCGCCCCTGTGGCCGAATGCTGTTGATCCGCAGGGAGAAAACTTCATTCTCACCAAAGAGGGCAAGGGCGCCCTGGCTGTTTTCCTGCTGGCGGCAACCTGGTGGATCTTTGAGGTTCTGCCCATCGGCGTGACCAGTCTGACCATTGGCATTCTGCAGGCCCTGTTTTTTATCCGGCCGGCCAAGACAGCCTTCAAAGACTTCATGGACCCCTCCGTCCTCTTTATCGTTGGCTCCATCGTCATCGGCATGGTCTTTACCAAGACCGGGCTGACCAAGCGCATGGCCTACAAAATGCTCTCCATTGTCGGTGAAAAAACGAGCAGAATTTACTTGGGCTGCTTTGTTCTCACCGCAGCGCTCACCCACATCATGGCCCACACCGCGGTTGCCGCCACCATGTTCCCGCTGCTCATGGCAATTTATGCCCTCTACACCGACGAGACGACCCCGACTAAATTCGGCAAGGGACTATTTATCGGTATGGCCTATGTGGCCGGTGCCGGCAGTATCGTCACCCTGCTTGGTGCGGCCCGCGGCGCCGTGGCCCTGGGATTTTACAAGGACATGACCGGCATTGATATCAGCTTTTTCCAACTGACCTATTACATGGCCCCGATCGGCTGGGGGATGACTTTTCTAATCTGGCTCTTCTTCATGTTTGCCTGTAAACCGGAAAAAGAGTCCATTCCCGGACTCAAGGCAAAGGCAACAAGAATGTACAAGGAGTTGGGTGCCTGGAGCTCCAAAGAGATAATGGCCACAGTTATTGTTGGTAGCACCATCCTGATCATTGCCCTGAAATCGTTTGTTCCCGCTTTAGACTCGCTTGATAAGACCGGTATTCTTCTTGTCTCCACCGTTCTCTTTTTCGTCGTCAATATCCTTGACGTCAACGACCTGGAAGAGATCCCCTGGAACATCGTCCTGCTCTTTGCCGGTGCCATGTCTATCGGCTTCTGCCTGTGGGAGACCGGTGCGGCCAAATGGATGGCAGTCAACTGGCTCACCCTGTTCCAGAGCGCCCCGGCCATTGTCTTTATCCTCGGCATGGCCTTCTTTGTCCTGATGATGACCAACTTCATCATGAACGTGGCCGCCATTGCCATCTCCATGCCAGTTGCCCTTGTCATTGCCCCCTATCTCGGCGTTGCCGGTGAGGTCATCCTCTTCACCGCCCTCGTTACAGCCGGCATGCCATTCCTGCTGCTGGTCGGCGCGGCGCCCAATGCTATCGCCTACAACTCCAAGCAGTTTACCACTGGTGAGTTCTTTATGTACGGCATTCCCGCCAGTATTATCCTTATGGTTGTACTCTATATCGCCATCCAGTTTATCTGGCCGCTCATGGGCATGTCCATCTATCTGCCCAAGCTGTAAGGATCTCAAGGAACAGCTCACAAACCAAAGAGACATCAGCCCGACGTATGCCGGGCTGATGTCTCTTTAAAAACATACAATAAAAAAAAACCCTTCAAGTCCTTTTTTTATTGACAGGCACATGGCGTAGGATTAGTGAATCGCATGTGATTTTTATCCGCCTTCTCTGCCATTCGATTCAACGTAATCGCCTTATTTAAGCGGCTTATTTGAGCTTGAAAAAACACTGACCTGACATCATAACGCACTCCTCTTTAACTATCCGGCGCAGATCTTATGTTATTTATAATAAATTTCATTCTTCTTTTTACGACATGGCTTATCTTTTCCGGTAAAGTGGACATGTTCCACCTCGCGCTCGGTGGGATCTCCTGCCTCATCGTCGCCTTATTTTCAACAGAGTTGTTGTTTGAAAATCGTAAAAAGGGGATTGCGGCCCGCTTGAGCGAGGCTGGGCGCTTTATATCCTTTACTGTATGGCTCCTGTACCAGATTGTTCTGGCAAACCTGCACGTCATCAAACTCTCGCTTTCTCCCCGGTCCTTGGAACGTGACCTTGATCCTCATATCTTCACTTTTCGCACCCACTTGAAAAGTGAGTTTTCAAAATTTGTCCTGGCAAACTCAATCACCTTAACCCCTGGCACGGTCACTATCCGTATCCATGGTGATATTTTTTATATACATGCCATAAGTCAGAAGGCAGTGGGAGATCTTGCCGGTGACGAGCAGGTGAGCGAGATGGAAAAAAGAATAGCCTGGGTTTTTGAAGGAGGGAGTAAATAATGCATCCAGTATCAGTAAGTAACAGTATGAACAGTATGGAATCGTTCTTCATCCTCATTGGGATAGGATTGCTTCTTCTCATGTTTATCCCTCTCTATCGCGTTGTGGTGGGGCCTACTGTTATCTCCCGTATCCTTGGCGTCAATGTAATCGGTACCAAGACCACTATTCTGGTTCTCATTATCGGCACTGTCTACAATCAGGTAGACATGTTTGTCGATATTGCCATCACCTACGCACTGTTGAACTTTATAACATCACTTGCGGCTGCCCGTTTTTTTCAACGACACAAACAGATGCACCCGGAAGAAGAGATTAAAGGAGAAGACGCATGTTAGATGCAATTGTTATCATTTTAATGGCAGCCGGCCTCTTCTTTTTCTTTGGCACCACGATTGGCCTCCATCGCTTTCCCGATTTTTACACCCGCATGCATGCCGCCGGCAAGGGAGATACGCTTTCCTCGATGCTGCTGCTTTCCGGCCTTGCCCTGTACCAATTGCATCACCTGACCGCCTTGACTGTTCTGGTGAGTCTGAAGATCCTTTTCATAGGTATCTTTGTTTTTATTGCCAGCCCCACTGCAACCCATGCCATCATGGATGCCGGCTTTGAAAGCAAGGTCAAACCGTGGACGAAACGTAAAGATCCAAGCGAAGCGTCAAACGGTGATGATCAGCACGACAAGGGAGAAACAAAATGATTCTGGACCGTGGTTTTTTATGGCAGTTTGATCTGCTTATCCTGCCCATGGTGATTATCTGCGCCATTACTGCTTTAACGATCAAGGATCTTGTTGGCGCAGCCATTGTTACCGGGGCCTATAGTTTTCTCATGTGTCTGCTCTGGACGGAGATGCTTGCGATCGATGTTGCCTTCACTGAAGCAGCCGTTGGCGCAGGTGTCAGCACGATATTACTGCTCGGCACAGCGCTTCATATTAAACGTAAATCCAAGGATTGAGCACGTGAAACTCTTAACTCTCCTTCTCTCTTTGCTGGTGGGTGCCTTTCTGATCTGGTCTGTGCAGGATCTCCCTGACTGGGGTGATCCTCAATCGCCTGCCAGTACCTATTTGTCTCCTCATTACATTGAAAAAGCTGTTGAAGAAACCTCTGTTCCCAATATCATAACCGCTGTCCTTGCCGACTACAGAGGCTTCGACACCATGTATGAAACCGTTGTTATTTTCTGTGCCGGGCTCACCGTTCTTATTATTCTGCGGCGCACACCCAGAAAAGATAAGAAGGTCATCAAGCCCCGCCCCCAGAGGGAAGGAGCAGACATCATCCTGCAGAACACGGCCCGCCTGCTTATCCCGCCGATGCAGATTTTTGCCCTGTATGTCATCGCCCACGGACATCATAGCCCCGGTGGGGGGTTTCAAGGTGGCGTTATCCTTGGCGCCAGTTTCATCCTCCTGGCCTTGGCCTATGATCTGAAAAGCGCCTTGCAGCGATTCAAAGAAAAGACCATGCTTTTCTACAGCGCCCTGGGCGTTCTTATCTATGCCGGTATTGGTGTTGGCTGTCTTCTTCTTGGTAAAAATTTTCTTGCCTATGCCGCCTGGAGTAAACTTCTGGGGATCACTGAGCTTGCAGCTCATTCCCATGGCATGCTCGGCGTTGAGATCGGGGTGGCCTTTACGGTTATGGCTATAATGTTTTCATTGTATACAGATCTCGCCTCTGGCGGTGATATGGATGAGGGGCTTTAAGATATGGACAATTTTATCCATAATATTATTTCAAGCTACAACTACTGGGCAGCGCTGATTCTGATAATGATTGGCATGTACGGCATGATCGCTAAAAACAATCTGCTGAAAAAAGTGATCGGCATGTCAATTTTTCAATCAGCCATCATCCTCTTCTATATCTCGATCAGTTATAAGACCAATGCTGCTATCCCCATCATCATCCATGGTCATGGCGCAACCGAGCATGTTGCTATTGACCCGACCCTGTACGTAAACCCCTTACCCCATGTTCTGATGCTTACGGCTATCGTGGTCGGAGTAGCAACGCTTGGAGTCGCCCTGGCAGTACTGCAGAAGATACACCGGGTACATGGAACTATTGAAGAAGATGAAATTATGGAGAGCATAAAAGAATGATATCTGCTCAAGTCCCTATCCTTATCGAGCTGCTCCCTTTACTCAGTGGGCTGGCCATTACCGTCTTTGCCCAAAAAAATAAAAATCTGGCATTTTTCCTGCTTTTGCTCGGCATGACCGGCTCCTTCAGCGCCGCCTGCACAGCTCTGTTTCAGGTGTTGCAAGGAAATGGCCCCATTCATTATCGTCTTGGAGACTGGGCCCCACCATTCGGCATAGAGCTGGTTATCGACCACCTGAGCGCCATGGTGCTGTGCATGGTCTCCGGCGCCTCGCTGCTTACTCTTTTATACTCCAAGCGTACGGTTGAAGCAGAGATTCCAGACCGCATTCATCACTACTATACCCTCTATGCCCTGCTGGTCAGTGGCTTGCTTGGCATGGTGGCGACCGGTGACATCTTCAACCTTTACGTCCTGCTGGAGATCTCAGCCCTGGCAAGTTATGCCCTGCTGGCGCGCGGCAGAGGACTGGCCTACATAGCCACCTTCAAATATATCATTCTTGGAACCATAGGGGCCTGCTTTTATCTCCTTGGTGTCGGTTATATTTACATCAAGACAGGCACGCTGAACATGGCTGATCTTTCTGTCATGCTGACCACTGCCGAGATGCACGACTCGATAAGCATCAAGATCGGTTTTATTCTCATTATTCTTGGGATCTGGGTCAAGATGGGGTTTTTCCCGCTTCATGGCTGGCTGCCAAATGCCTATTCATGCGCCTCGACGACAACCAGCTGCCTGATTGCCCCCTTGATGACCAAGGTTGCGGTCTATATCATGATTCGCCTGATGTTCTCCGTCTTTTCTGCGGACTACATCTTCAAAACCCTGCAATGGCAACAGGAGGTGGTATGGATGGCCTGCATTGCCATTGTGGTCGGTTCTCTTTCCGCACTGGCGCAACGCGATCTCAAACGCATGCTTTGTTATATCGTCGTGGCCGAAATCGGCTATATGGTCGGTGGTATCTGGCTGGCCAACAGCAGCGGCTTTTCCGGCGCCGTTTATCACATCATGAGTGATATCATGATGACCCTCTGTCTGTTTATGGCAGTTGGGGCCGTGATTTATAAAACAGGCGATTCCTCCCTTGAGGCCATGCGGGGTGTTTTTCGTAAAATGCCGGTGACTGCGGCCGTTTTCCTGGTGTGCGGATTGTCGATTATCGGTATTCCGCCCACATGTGGCTTCTTCAGCAAATGGTACCTCATCAGCGGAGCCATTGAAACCGGGCAGTGGCATTTTGTCGCGGCCCTGCTCTTTTCCAGCCTGATCAATGTGATACTCTTTTTTCGCATTATTGAAATCGGCTACTTCAGCAAGTTCGACGAGCATGGCCATGCCACACATCAGGACATTGTTGTCAATGAAGCCCCGGCCTCGATGCTGGCCCCGATGATTGTAAGCGCTGCATCCCTGATACTTATCGGCTTATATACCGATGTCATTTTGCGTAATATTATTCAATGGACAATCCCTGCGGGCCTGTAACTGAAACGTATTGAAATAGTAGGCATTTCCGCTGACATACCTAAAATAAAAACGTATTCAATAAAATAGATATGAACCAACTTCCTTTCATAGCAGCGACTCCGGTCCTGGCCATCCTAGTCTCACTCGCCGTAGTGCCCCTTATCGTCTTAAGTTCAAAGCGACCTAATCTACGGGAATTCTGGACCTTTGCGGCAGGCGCTGTCAAACTTCTACTGATCCTTTCCATGGCTGGCTGGATTCTTGCCGGCAACACTCACAGCTATGAGATCTGGAAGATCCTGCCAGGCCTCTCAATCAAGTTGAAGGTCGATGGCTTCGGCATGCTCTTCGCACTCGTCGCCTCGTCTCTCTGGCTTGTCACCACTGTCTACTCCATCGGTTACATGCGGGACCAGAAGGAGCATGCCCAAACCAGATATTTCTGTTTTTTTGCCATAGCCCTGTCAGCGACCATTGGTGTTGCCTTTGCCGGAAATCTGCTGACCTTATATCTGTTCTATGAGATGCTGTCCCTTTCAACCTATCCTCTGGTCACGCACCATCAGGATAAAGAAGCTCAGGGCGGCGGCCGGAAATATCTGACCTATCTACTCGGCACTTCCATTGGACTGGCCCTGCCGGCAATGTTGATCACCTATCACCTTACCGGCTCTCTTGAATTTTCCAGCCTGGGAGTTTTTCCAGAAGGTGTTTCCAGGAGTATGCTGATTATCCTGCTGCTCATGTTTGTTTTCGGTTTTTCCAAGGCCGGACTGATGCCATTCCACTCCTGGCTCCCAGGCGCCATGGTGGCGCCGACACCGGTCTCAGCCCTCCTCCATGCCGTCGCCGTTGTAAAAGTTGGCGTTTTCAGTGTCCTGCGGGTACTGACCGGCATCTTTGGCCTGGATTTACTGGCACAACACGATCTCAATACCATTATCTGCGTCATTGCCTCCTTTACGGTTATTGTCTCATCGTCCATCGCCCTTACACAGGACAATCTCAAAAGACGGCTGGCCTTCTCCACCGTTGGCCAACTGGCATATATTATTCTCGGCGCCGGACTGGCCTCAAAACTCGGGGTCATGGGCAGTATGCTGCACATCAGCACCCATGCCTTTGGCAAGATTACCCTCTTTTTCTGTGCAGGAGCCATTTTTGTGGCCACCGGTAAAAAATATATCAGCGAAATGGCGGGCATTGGACGCCGGATGCCCATTACCATGTTTGCCTTTTTTATCGGGTCGCTGAGTATTATAGGCCTGCCTCCGGCAGGTGGCATGATCAGCAAGCTGTTGATGGTTCGCGGTGCCATGGAAGCCGATATGGCCTGGGTATTAGCTGTCTATCTGATCAGTTCATTTCTCAATGCAGCCTATTTTCTGCCTATTGTGTATAAGGCCTTTTTCTGCACAGAGGAAGAAGCGTTATTTGAAAACAAGTTCAATGAAGCGCCTGTCTGTTGCTGGTTGCCGCCTGTCATAACGGCAATCGTCTCTATGATTTTATTCTTTTACCCCGCTATTTTTCTCGGTTTTGCTCAAGTTATGATTGGTGGATAATAGCGACTAAGGGACTCGGAAAATACTAATGTACCTGAATTGCGACCGGATTTTGGTCATATTTGGCTGCACCGATTGAGTAAAACCGCAGTCGTAGTTGTGCTACGACGAGGATTTTACGATTGAGGTGCGGTCAAAGATGGCCTGAAGACGGGAAGCAAGATGGTATATTAGGATTTTCCGCGTCCCTAATCTCAGCCCAAAGAAGAAAGAGTGTGCTATCGGTATTTGTTTGTCAGTGATAAAAAATAGTAATTTGTTTATTGGAGTGAAGCATGTCTGAAACGGATATTAAATTAGGTTATTTTGATCAGCCAAAAACAAAGAAGATGCTCTGGATATTGTTATGGGCTGTATGCATTCTCTCTCTGTTGCTTGAGTTTTTTGTGCACCGTAAGAACTATTTCGACATAGTTGATTTTTTTGGTTTCTTTGCAATACTCGGCTTTGCGGCATGTTCCATCA
>JANZPQ010000214.1:0-9010 GCA_038040945.1 Desulfobulbaceae bacterium
GTGGCAATCTAGGACTGAGTTCTGGGGACGTCGCGCGGGTGTCGGGTAGTCGCTGGTGGTGATGGGATGCACTGGGATTGTGTGGGCAAGAAGACCGATTTTGACCGCCTCTCTGATGATCGTTTCCGCAAACCCATGCCAGGTTGTTTCCGGCATGCCGCAAAGGTGATAGGTTCCCCAGCTGATATCTGTCCCTTGCCTGATCTTGTCGGCCAGGGACAGCAAGGCGCAGGCAATATGGGTGGCATAGGTCGGACATCCGCGCTGATCAGCAACCACCCGCAACTCGTCGCGTTCAGCTGCCAGTCGCAACATGGTCTTGACAAAGTTATTGCCATGCGGCCCGAAGACCCAGCTCACCCGGATGATCAGATGCTGCCTCAGCCGGCTACGCACCTCCTCTTCCCCTTCCCACTTGCTCAGGCCGTAGACACCCGTGGGGGCAGCCGTATCGACTTCATCATAGGCCTCGGCCTTGTTGCCGTCAAAGACATAATCGGTGGAGAGATGGATCAAGGGGATGTGACGTCCTTGGCAGCTGGCGGCCAGATTGGCCGGCCCCTTCCGGTTGGCCCGCATGGCGGCCTCAACTTCCTGCTCGGCCCGATCCACTGCCGTGTAGGCCGCAGCGTTGATGATAAGGGCGGGCTGCAACTGGGCGACGATTCGCTCCACCGCCTCACCATCACCGATGTCGAGCTGCTGGCGGGTCAAGGCCGTCAGGGGCCAGCCCCTTTCACTGGCCAGACGACTCACTTCGTAGCCGACCTGGCCATTGGCCCCGGTCAGCAGGATGGGCGCATTGTCCATCATCTTCCGCCAGCAAAAAGACAGAAGTCGGCTGGATCAATATCAGCTAGCAGCGGGGCCAGACGGTCTTTGTCAGAGACCTGCGGTGCCGTCACCGGCCAGTTGATGGCCAGGGCGGGGTCATCCCAGCGGATTGATTTTTCATGTTCTGGGGCATATAACTCCGTACATTTATAGGCAAAAAGAGCAGTCTCGCTGGTCACGCAGAAGCCATGGGCAAAGCCGGGTGGCACCCAGAACTGACGTTTATTCTCAGCCGAGAGGACAACCCCGTGCCAGCGGCCAAAGGTGGGGGAGCCTTTACGGAGATCCACTGCCACGTCAAAGACCTCACCCTGGAGGAGATAGACCAGTTTTCCCTGGGCCTTGGGGTTCTGGATGTGAAGTCCGCGCAGGACTCCGCGCCCGGAAAAGGAAAGGTTGTCCTGGACAAAATCAACTGTGATTCCAGCGTCCCAGTACCGTTTTTTCGCCCAGGTCTCCAGGAAAAATCCCCGTTCGTCACCAAAGACCTTTGGCTCAATGATCAGCAGGCCGGCCAGCGGGGTCTCGATCACCTTCATGGCTGAAGCTCCATCCGGCAGATGGAGTGCAGGTAAGCGCCATAGCCATTCTTGGACAGGGGGGCGGCCAGCGCCTCAAGATCCTGCAGGTCAATGTATCCCATGCGGAAGGCAATCTCTTCTGGACAGGCGATTTTCAGCCCCTGTCGATCCTCAATGACCCGGACAAAATTGGCGGCATCCAGAAGTGAGGCGTGGGTGCCGGTATCCAGCCAAGCGGTACCGCGGCTGAGGATCTCGACCTGCAATGTGCCTCGTCTGAGATATTCCCGGTTGACATCGGTGATCTCAAGCTCTCCGCGTTCTGACGGACGGATTGCCTTGGCAATCTCCACCACCTCATTGTCATAGAAATAAAGGCCGGTGACCGCATAGAATGATTTGGGTTTTGCCGGTTTTTCCTCAAGATCAATGACCTTGCCATTCGTGTCAAAGACAACAACGCCGTAGCGTTCAGGGCGTTGCACATAATAGCCGAAAACCGTGGCCCCATGCTCCTGCTGACTGACCTGCTGCAGTTTATGGGAAAGCCCCTCGGCATGAAAGATATTATCGCCGAGTATCAGGGTGACCGGGCTGTCACCGATAAAATCTTTCCCGATGAGAAAGGCCTGAGCCAGACCATCCGGGCTTGGCTGCACCGCGTAACTCAGTTCAAGGCCCCACTGGCTGCCGTCTCCCAGCAGGTTTTTAAACAGGGGCATATCTGCCGGGGTGGTGATAATAAGGATCTCCCGGATCCCGGTCAGCATCAGGGTGGAGAGGGGATAATAGATCATCGGCTTGTCATAAACCGGCATGAGCTGCTTGCTCACGGAATGGGTCAGGGGGTGCAGCCTGGTGCCGGAACCGCCGGCCAGTATGATTCCTTTGCGCATAATGTCCTGTTGGTTTGTTGAGGATCGGTATAAATTCAAGGTCAGCCACTATACAATCTTGCTGGCTGTGCCACAAGTCTTCCAGAGAGATAATTGCCTATCCAGCAGGGATGTCACCACTCAGTTCTTGAAACTGTGAATCGGCGCCGGGATCCGTCCGCCCCAGGCGATAAAGCGGCTGGACTTGCCCACATTGCGCACCGGCATGATCGGGCTGGCCCCGAAGAGGCCGCCGAAGCTGACCATCTCTCCCGCCTCTTTGCCGGGAATCGGAATCAGGCGGACGGCGGTGGTCTTGTTGTTGATCATGCCTAAGGCCATCTCATCGGCGATGATGGCGGCGATGGTGTCCGCGTCCACCGAGCCGGGGATCGGGATCATGTCGAGGCCCACCGAACAGACGCAGGTCATGGCCTCGAGCTTCTCCAGGCAGAGGGCGCCGCTGCCGACCGCTGCGGCCAGCACCTCGTCTTCCATCACCGGAATAAAGGCGCCGCTCAGTCCGCCGACTGCCTTGCTGGCAAAGATGCCGCCTTTTTTCACCGCGTCATTGAGCATGGCAAGGATGGCCGTTGAACCGGGGGCGCCCACCACATCGACGCCCAGGATCTGCAGGATCTCGCCCACACTGTCACCAACGGTCGGGGTGGGGGCGAGGGAGAGGTCAACTACCCCGAACTCGATCCCCATCTCTTCTGAGACCTTGCGGCCGATCAGCTCACCGCAGCGGGTCACCCGGAAGGTGGTCTGCTTGATCTCTTCGGCAATATCGTCCAGCCCTAGATTTTCCCTCCCCTTGGTGTGGATCAGCCTGTCGAGTGCCCGGGCAATGACCCCCGGGCCGCTGACGCCCACGTTGAGCACCAGATCCGCCTCCTCCAGGCCATGGATGGCACCGGCCATGAAGGGGTTGTCACCCGGCTGATTACAGAAGACGACAAACTTGGCCGCCCCGAAACCATTCTGCTCCCGGGTGATCTCGGCCAGATCCTTCACCGTCCGGCCGATCAGGGCCAGGGCGTCCATATTGATCCCCTTCTGACTGCTGGCAATATTGATGGAGGCGCAGAGCTTGGTCGTCCGGGCCAGGGCCTCGGGGATGGAGGCGATATATTCCCGGTCGGTGGCCGTCATTCCTTTTTCCACCTGGGCCGAGAAGCCGCCGAGGATATCGACGCCTGCAGCGGTGGCGGCACGATCAAGGGCGAGTGCCAGTTCGACAAAGCCATGGCGGTCAAAACCGGCCCCGACAAAGGCAATGGGGGTGACCGAAATCCGTTTATTGACCACCGGAATCCCATACTTCCGGCTCACCTTATTACAGGTCTCGACAAAACGTGCTGCCACAGTGCCTATCTTTTCTTCCACCCGGCGGCAGGTTTCCTGAACGTCACCACCCCGGCAGTCGAGAAGATTAATGCCCATGGTCACAGCGCGCACATCAAGATTTTCCTTTTGAATCATCTCAACGGTGGCAAGGATATGGTCTGATCGTAACATGGTGGTCTGGCTCCTGATTTTTAGTGCCTTACAGATTGTTTTATTGTTTTTTTTACAAGAAAATAATCTGCGAAAGGCACTTATCCCGTTTATCGGGGTTAGAGGAAAAACGTCAACAGAGGACAAGAGGATGGGACCTGCGATTAAAACAGGGTGATCTCACTGGTGGCCTTGAAGATATCTTCATGCTGCAGCACGACGGTCAGACCGGCGTCTTCGGCACAAGTGGTAAGGCTGCTCCGGATATCATCAACGGACTCCACGGCGCTGAAATCAAGTTGCAGGATCATGGTGTACTGATCACCACTGAGGGTGGTGGCAAGGTCGAGGATATTGATCCCATGCTGATAACAGAAGAGACTGATCCGGTGCACCAGGCCACTCTTATTCCTTCCTTGGGCGGTCAGTATATAGGTCTCCGGCGATTTTTTGGCCTTGACCACCTCCATGGGGATCTTCATCTCTTTGACCACCACCTCGAGCCTGGTTTCAGAGGGGATATGGGAAAAAGCGGCCACTACATCTTCAGGGGTCACCGAGTCTTCAAAGGTGGCAATGAGGATCATGGTAAAATAATCACAGAGGACGGACTGGTTCAGATCGGCCAGATCCCCCTGCAGTTTATAAATGACCCCGGTGATTTCGGCGACAATGCCGGGCCTGTCTTTCGACATGACCGACATGACCATCTGTTTTCCCATGTGCGTGCTACTCCTTCGATTATTTTAGAAGCCGTTATGCAGCAAAACAAGGGCTTTTTCTTGCGTGCTTCATTTACAGCACCTTATGCCGCTTCAGGCTCTTTCCTGGAAGCGGTGTCTTGCCGAAAACAATATACAATCTGTCGTTTGCCGGCTGCAGATTGTTTTTTACATGGTGGCATGGGCCATGATCGTCATGTAGTCGTCCTGACTCTCGGCGGAGGCCCGGCTGGCGAGTGTCTTTTCGACGAAATTGCATTCATTGCTGCGGCAATAGACGCCATCGGTCAGGTAATTGGCAATAACCTTGGGGACGTCATAATGGCGCATGGTGTTGTACTGCATGGTCTTGCCGTTTTCAATGATAACAATACGATTGTAGTAGATGCTGTCTGCAATGTTTTTCATGTAGTTGTACTTCTTATAGGTCGCCGGGCCAAAAGAGAGAGGCGGGATATGATCGCTGACCAGAATGATAAGGCTGTGCGGATCAATCTTCAGCAGGCCCTGGACATACTCGGCGATTGCCTCGGTTCGGTAGTAATGCTGGTTGACTGCCCGTTCCAGCTGCGCATCTTTCTGGTCAGACAGGAGTTTGATGATCTTGGGACGGACGCTCTCATCCAGGTTGTGGGGTGTGTGGCCGTAAATAGAGAGAATATAATTGAAGAGCGGCTGCCCCGGATGCTCCTGGAGATATCTGCTGACATAGTCAAGGTTCTGCTGCAGGAGATTGCCGTCAAACATATACCATTCTTTTTTGGTGTCGCCGGTGCTCAGATAGGTGTCCGTGTCCGGGGCATTTTCCCTGGGGAAAAAGATTTTTTGAAAACCCGTGCCCTTATAGGCGGGAATGGCATTAAAGAATTTGGGTTTGTGGGCGTTGGAGGCCATGGTCTGATAGCCGGCATCATCCAGGATGGACGGCAGGCAATAGGTCTTGCCTCCGGTAAAGACATTAAATTCCACACTGGAGAGGGCACGCAGGGCCGGCACGCCGCAGAGGAGTTCAAATTCGGCCTGCGCCGTCGCACCGCCAAAAACCGGTGAAATGGAAAAGGTGTCAGTGTTGGCGACCAGTTTGGTGAAGGCCGGGGCCGCCGGGGGGTGAGAAAATTTCAGGCCGGAAAAGAGCTTGGGGTCAAGAAAGCTTTCGAGCACGACCAGATGTACATTCCGATCCCTGGCCGAGGCCTTGATCTGACTGGAAAGGGCGGCCATCTGGTCAATAAATTTCTGCCTGTGGCGGAAGGCCAGGGTCTTCTCAATGGAATTGTTGCGCAGGGCCTCAAAGTAGGCAACCATGGTGAGTCGACCGTTATTGGCAACGCTGGAGGCATCCGACCAGGTGACCACATCTTTTCCCAGGTTCTGGAATGCGCTGAGAAAGCGGCCCGGGGCAAACTGAACAACAAAGATCAATGCCAGCGCCGGCAGGGCCACGATCAGGCCTCTGCGCCAACGTTGCCAGTCGATGGAGAGCAGCAGGACGAGAAAGAAAATGATGCCCGCAAGTCCAACCAGGGTGGCATAATGAAAAGGCATGATGTCCAGGAGCTCGGGGATCTCGGTGACCTCCACTACCCGGACAAAGCGGCTGTACACCATATAGTAGATGTCGGCAACGGTATAGGCGAGAACCAGCGGCAGGGCTGCCAGCCAGGGTTGCCAGGCTGATTTTTTCAGCAGACAGTTACAGAGAAAATAGCCATAGAGGAGGAACGGGGCCTCCAGCCGCAGGCTTGACCAGAGGGGTGACAAGCCTCCGTGATTGTGCAGCACAGAAGAGTAAGCCAGTAGAAAGAGGAAAAAGGCAATATAGCGATTGAAGAAAATAGTGATGAGAGACAAAGTTAGGTTGCTCACAATAAATTTGGATCGGTTCAGTTATCGGGGGGTGACCTTTTCGGGAGACCCTGCAATCAACTGTTAATTTTCAGTATTGTCCGGTTTAGTTTTCGCACACGTTCCCCTCCTTGTTTTTAAGGAGGGGGTAGGGGTGGTTGTCTTTGCTTTTCGTCAAAAATAACCCATAATCAGAGCTAAAAGCTAAAAAAAACCACCCCCGTCCCCTCCTTAACAAGGAGGGGGGCTAACTTCATCACTTTTTTAATCATGCAATTTTCAAACCGGACACTACTGGTTAATTTTGCCATCGAGAAGAATTTCCAGGGCTGCATTGGCCTGCATCTGGGCGACGATGCCGAGGCGCGGGGCGGTCAGTCCATTCTCTCTGCTGTTTTGGGTTTGCTGGTCGCCGCAGATAACCATCCTGCCGCGGACAGTGGTGGCCAAGGTGTTATTCATGCCGTAGCCGGATATCCCTGATCCCATGATGAGAAAGCGATCCGGAAATCGGCTCAGCCAGCATTGGGCGGTCAGGGCCTTCATCTCGGGTTCGTCAAAGGCCTCGATCAGGAGATCGGCCTCACTAAAAAGATCACTCAGATTGTCAGCAGTGACCCGGGTGCAATGCAGTGTCATCTGCACATGGGGATTGATGCGCAGCAGGTTCTGCTGCAGGGCCGCTGTCTTTTCCAACCCCACCTGATCAAGAAAATAATATTGCCGGTTGAGATTGCTGATCTCCACCCGGTCAACATCAGCAATGATGAAGCGCTGGACCCCGGCACGAAGCAGGCTGACCGCGATGTTTGATCCCAGTCCCCCGGCACCGGCAATGCCCACCACCTTGTCTTTCAACTTGTCCACGGATCCGGGCGGGTTCCTGGCGTATAACTCTTTCAGGTAGGGTTCTTTTTCCATGGTGGACGATAATACCATTTCAGCAGCATTTTCGTAAGGGCTATCTTTGCTGTCGTGACGGACAGGATTGAAGCAAGAAGTGCTCGTGGCCTACCTTTGAACCCATATGCCTCTGGGTCAATAGCGGGAGTTTTGTGAGAGACAAATAATATAGCCATTAAGTGCTTCAAATCAAGGATGCTTGACTATGATAGTATCAGGAGGAAAGGAGAAAAGGGGGCAGGGGTAGGATCAGGGACAGACCACGTTTGTCTGTTTATCTAAAACGTGGTCTATCCCCATTTGGTTCCCAGTAGTTGTCACTGGCCAGAGTGTATAGCCAAAATGACAATTGTTGATTAATTTTTTAAGAGCTTTGCACTTCCTTGCCACAGTGCTTACAAATTTTGGCCTTCGCTAAAATTATTTCTGCGCACCAAGGGCATTCTATAGAGCTTTTACCATTAAGGGGAGACTCTCGTTCCTTTGCTTCTGGAATTAATTTACTATCAATCTCTATTATAGTCTTTCGAGATTCATCCATTAATGTTTCTAACCTCGCCCTCTGTGCGGAATTGGAGTAAGCGATCAAGAGCCAAGCTATGATCCAAAATCCCATTGTAATCAAAGATAATATAAGATGGAGAATATGATTTGTATTAGCCCTATTATACTTCCTTTCGATCTTTTCTAAATCAAGCTCAATATTGGTTTTGTGTTGCTTTAGCTCCACTAATGTCATTGCCATAAATAGAGATCCCAAGAAATAGAGGATTTTTAATTTAATTAGCCAGCATAACAGCATGAGAAACGGGGGGCAGAACTATTTTAGTCACACAAAATCAGCTCTGTCCTTTCGTTCCATCATAGTTTGAAGTTCCCCGGCCATAGAAAGTAAGTGCCGAACTTGGGACCCATGCGAAATTCACCACCAGCCTCCTTGCCTTTGGCCGTGAGGTAATTCTTATCGTCGCGTGCTTCAAGGTGGCCAGAGGCAACGAGTTTTTCAACGAACTCGTTGGTTTTCATCCCAAGCTTCTGAGCAAGCTTGGATGAGGTAAGTTTTTCAAAGGTCGCCTCGGTTTCGGGCTTGCTCTCTGTTGCGTTCGTCACTCGTTCCAGTGAGATGCGCACTTCGTCACTGATGCGAATGATGCGTTGCGCTTCCTCGTAGGCGTCCTTGTAGAGTTCGGCATCGTCGGAGCGCCGAATGAGAACTCCCATTTCGTTGTTGTTGATCTGGCTGAACTCGTAGAGGTTGAGGCTAGTAATGATACACAGCTCTTCATTGAGATAGCACTTGGCATGCAAATTCTTGCAGAAGCTGGTGCGAATGTAAGTAAGTTCTTTGAGCCAGTTGATCTCTTCAGGTTGAAGTTCGCTTTTTCCGTAGACTATCCGCACGTCAATTTTCAGGCGATTCTTGTCAGCGAGAAGTTCTTTCATTCTGTCGTTGAGCTTTAAGAATGGGCTGATCAAGATGAGTCGATCTGTGGCGTTTTTGATTAACTCTTCGAGGAAGTAATTCGTCGCGCTTGTGTTTAAGAATTTGGCCATAAGGAACTCTCAGATTAAGTATTGGATAAAGGATACTGTGAAGGTTAACGTTTGGTGTAACCTGCCAGCCACATTGATAATGTGGGGTTTACAGAACCTCTTCTGGTCAGGTGGATACCTTGGTTAACTGCGTTTTAGGTGGGGACGAACGAAAATTTCAATATTTGCAATTGATGATAATATTTCTTGTGTTAGAGGATTTTCATCCTCTCTGGTGTTAGAGACCATTTGCCTCATTTTTATGCCAAACGCTTTG
>JANZPQ010000215.1:0-5570 GCA_038040945.1 Desulfobulbaceae bacterium
GGCCCCATCCTCACCAACTCCAGGGCGCCCCGTTTTACCGCCTCGGGCAGTTGGCAATACCAGGAGATGCAGGGCTATACAAGCCGGGGCGCGGGTGCATCCGGCATTCCCTTACGCTTTAACTGCCCGGGAGAAATTACCCTCATCACCTTGCGCAAAGACAAACAGACATAATCATATATTTCCTTGAGCCTCTTACAAAAGTCATAAAAACAAAGGGTTGTCATTTCGACTTACAGGAGAAATCTTCGGTGCTGCAGCGGAGTACAAGATTTCTCACTTCGTTTCGAAATGAACAGACAAAAGACGTTTGCAAGCACCTGTATTGTCAGAATATAATCATCCAGGGAAGAAAGAGGTAGAAAAAGGTACCATTACAATGTCACAGCATGATAGAATATCCCACTCTTGAAGGCGTGATCATCCCACTGTGCTGATATAAAAAACATGAATCTCCTCTAAATCTCAACGAGAAATCACTCTTACACCCGATCCGACATGAAATATATACCATCCCAACTTGCCTTTTTCACTCGCAACAAGAAAGCGAGAAGAGATACCTTTCTCCTGCTCAGATTCTTTCTGATCCTGCTCTTCATCATCACCACATACAGTATTCTTTTCCATGTTCTGATGCTGCTCGAGGGCAAGGAATTCAGCTGGATTACAGGGTTCTACTGGACACTTACCGTCATGTCCACGCTCGGTTTTGGCGACATCACCTTTTCTACAGATATCGGCCTGTTATTTTCAATGGCTGTCCTTTTGACCGGTATCGTCTACCTGCTCGTCATGCTCCCCTTCACCTTCATTCAATTCTTTTACGCCCCCTGGCTCGAGGCACAGGCCAAAACAAGGACACCAAAAGAATTACCGGAAGACACAAAAAACCATATCATCTTAACAACGCTCGATCCCATCACGATCAATCTCATAAAAAAACTTACGGCCTATAACTTCGAGTATGTCATCCTGGTGGACGAATTACATAAGGCCCTGGAGCTCCGTGACGCAGGATATGAAATAGTCCTCGGCGACTATGGGGACCCTGAGACCTATACCCGACTGCGGGTACAACAGGCGGCCATGGTCGTCGCCACGAATGATGATATGATCAATACCAGCATAGCTTTTACCATCAGGGATGTTTGTCCGGACATACCCATCGTCACCAATGCCAATGAGGACCATGCCTTCGACATTCTTAAATCGGCAGGCAGTACGCACACATTTCAATTCACCAAGATGCTGGGGAGGTCCCTGGGAAGAAGAGTACTCGGGAGCAGCATGGGCGCCAATATCTTATGGCAGCGCGACCAGCTTCTCATTGCCGAGGCACCGGCAATGAGAACAGCCCTGGAGGGAAAAACCCTTGCCAAGACGAGACTGCGGGAAAAAACAGGCGTAACGGTGGTCGGGGTATGGGAAAGGGGGGATTTTGAAAGTGCACACCCGCAGACAAAAATCAGCTCCTCCACGGTACTTGTGCTGGCAGGCTCTGCTGAACAGCTTGAAAAATTCAACAAGCTCTTTTCTATCAGTTGTTCAAGCTTCTCCAGCGACTCCAAAGCCCTGATTCTCGGTGGAGGAAGGGTAGGAAATGCAGCAGCAGAGGCCCTTGAGGAACAGAAGATTCCCTATAACATAGTGGAGAAAAATCGCGTCCTGACAAAAAATAGGAAAAATTCCATCTACGGAAATGCGGCTGATTTTGACACATTACACAAGGCCGGCATCATGAATGCGAGGTCTGTTCTCATCACTACC
Organism: Desulfobulbaceae bacterium; assembly: GCA_038040945.1. GTDB lineage: Bacteria > Desulfobacterota > Desulfobulbia > Desulfobulbales > Desulfocapsaceae > UBA2270. The sequence continues at coordinate 1,768 of JANZPQ010000215.1, forward strand.
CACAACGACGACATGAATGTCTATCTCACCATCTTTTGTCGCCAATTGCGCCCTGATGTCCAGATAATCAGCAGGGCCAATAGTGAAAGAACTGTTTCCAAACTGCACAGGGCAGGCGCCGATCTGGTAATGTCATACGCCTCCATGGCTGCCAACAGTATCATCAATCTGATCAACCAGGAGCAGCTACTCATGCTCGTGGAAGGTCTCAGCATCTTTCGCGCCTCAGCGCAACACTCTCTCGCCGGCAAGTCACTCTCTGAAAACCATCTCAGGGAGGAGACCGGATGCAGCGTGGTCGCGATCACCAGAGAAGGCAAGCTGATTCTCAACCCGGACCCGTTCAGCCCTCTTGAATTGAATGACGAGCTGCTCCTGATTGGTTCCGCAGATGCAGAAAAACAATTTAAGGAGAGATATGGTTCTTCGGTACATTAAGGGCTATCACGAATGATGGAGTGGCGACACTTCGCAATCAGCCTGATGCCATTTCGACGACAGGAAGACAAAAAACAGCTAAAAAAATGGGGATGGCCCATACAACTGGAGTTTAGATTTTCATAATGAAACTCTAAACTCCAGGCAAAAAAAGGACAGAAAGGATAAATGAACGAAGCCAGAACCCACACCAAAAACGACTATCATATTCAACAGGTAGAAGAATGCATCGCCTTCCTGCGTGAACGCTTGCCGTTCATCCCTTCGCTGGTAATCCAACTGGGAACCGGCCTGGGCGGACTGGCCGGGCAGGTGCAGACGGAACTGATCCTTCCTTACAGTGAGATCCCGAATTTCCCCCACTCCACGGTGAGCAGTCATCAGGGCAATCTCATCCTGGGCAATCTGCACGGGACCCCGGTTGTCATCCTCCAGGGACGTTTTCATTGCTATGAAGGCTATTCCAGCAAAGAGGTGGCCTTTCCCATCCGTGTCCTCTCCCTGCTCGGCGCCAGGACTCTGATCCTGACCAATGCGGCCGGCGGACTCAATCCTGCCTTTGCCGCAGGCTCGATCATGATCTTCAGGGATCATCTCAACCTGCTGGGCGACAACCCCCTGCGCGGTCCCAATGTTGAGGCCTGGGGGCCACGTTTCCCCGATTTTTCTATCCCCTATAATCCGGCTCTGATCAAGATCGCCCTGCAGAGCGCTGAAACTTGCGGCCTGGACAAGGTGGTCAGCGGCGTCTACGCCTGCATCCCCGGCCCCAGCCTGGAGACCCCGGCCGAAACCCGCTGGCTGCGCGGATGCGGCGCAGACGCCGTTGGTATGTCCTCCATCCCGGAGGTCATTGTCGCCCGTCACGCCGGTATGGACGTCCTTGGATTATCAGTGATCTCCAACGTCAATGATCCAGACAAGATGCAGCCGATCATTCTCGAAGAGATCATTGCCGCCGCAGGCATGGTGGAACCGCAACTGGAACGCCTTGTTATCGAGATCATCAGGAGAATACATGTTGAAGACAGGACACGCTGATCTGCTCATCACCGGCCTCTGGCTCCTGCCCATTGCCCGGCAGCAGGACTGTATTAAAAATGGCGGCGTGGCCGTGGCCGGAGATCGCATCATCGCCATAGGGCAGGCAGACGAGCTTGCCGAACGCTACCCGGAGGCAGAACGTATTCATGAGGAGCACGGCCTGATCATGCCAGGCCTGGTGAATACTCACACCCACGCCCCCATGGCCTGCTTCCGCGGCCTTGCCGATGATCTGCCGCTCATGACCTGGCTCGAGAGCCATATCTTTCCCGCCGAGGCCAAACTTACGCCCGAGATCGTCTACCACTCCACCCTGCTCTCGCTGGCCGAGATGATCAAGTCAGGCACCACCAGCTTCTGCGACATGTACCTTTTTGCCAGAGAAGTGGCCCGGGCCCCCGACGAAACCGGGATGCGTGGCTGGATCGGCGAGGTGCTCTACGACTTTCCCTCGCCCAATTACGGCGAGCTGGAAAACGGCTTTGCCTATGTGAACGAGATGTTCGCCCACTACCAGGGCCACCCCCTGATCAAAATCACCGCCGACCCCCACGCCGTCTACACCTGTTCTCCTCAGCTCCTGCAACGGCTCGGGGTATTAGCCCACGACTACAACTCCCCCTACGTGATCCACCTCTCCGAAAATGCGGCCGAGCTTGCCGTCTGCCGGGAGCGGTATGACTGTACTCCGGTGGAGCACCTGGACAGACTGGGGCTTCTCAATGAACGTACCCTGGCTGTCCACTGTGTCATGCTGGATGACCAGGAGATCGAAACCCTGGCCGGACATGGAGTCAAGGTTGCCCACTGTCCGGAATCAAATATGAAGCTGGCCTCAGGCGCCGCCCCGGCAGTCAAGATGCTCGATGCCGGAATCACCCTGGGCCTGGGAACAGATGGCAGCGCCAGCAACAACGATGTGGACATGTTCGGCGAGATGAATACGGCAGCCAAGCTCCACAAGGTGGTCACCATGGACCCCACCGCCATGAATGCGGAAACCACCCTGCATACCGCCACCATGGGAGGCGCGGCCTGCCTGCAGGCAGAAAGTGAGATCGGAACACTGGCCGTCGGCAAGAAGGCGGATATTATTGTCCTTGACCTGAATCAGCCTCACCTGACTCCCCTCTACAACATTCCATCCCACCTGGTCTATACGGCCCGAGGTGCAGATGTGATCCATTCCATCATCAACGGCAGGCAAGTCATGCGAAACCGACAGCTCCTGACCCTTGATGAAGAGTCGATTCTGGCGAGGATGCGGGAGATCGGCCGGCACATTCAATCCACGAGAAGTCGTTGACTTTCTACCCGAACTGCTCTAAACTCTCAGATTATTGATTTCCTATCGGACTGTTCCGATACAATCGCCCTTCCTTACCCTATGAGGTATCATTATGTTCGGACTTGGAATGCCAGAACTTGTTGTTATTCTGGTAATTATTGTCATTATTTTTGGCGCGGGCAAACTTCCTGAAATTGGTTCCGGCATAGGTAAGGGGATCAAAAATTTTAAGGAAGCCACAAAAAAAGAAGAAGAGAAGAAAAAAATAGACGATGAGACCACAGGCGGTTCTGCCACCTGATCCACGGGAAGCACTTTGCATCCTCTTTTTTCATGAAACCTCACACTGTTTTTTCGGGAGCATAATATGTTTGGATTAGGAACACCTGAGTTGGTCGTCATTCTTGGTATTGCCTTTCTCGTTTTTGGCGGCAAGAAACTGCCTGAAATTGGTTCAGGTCTCGGCAAGGCCATCTCATCTTTCAAAAATGGTTTGAGTGAAGTTGACAAAGGCGGCAAAGATCTTGTAGAGGGAATCCCCGGGGTCAAAGAAGTCGCATCAGTCAAACAGCAGGTACAGCAGGTGAAGGATCTACGGAATATCCTTAAATAAAAACATCCTTCCCCACACGAAGAATCGTTCTCTCAAGGGCGCTCATATTTCAACGCGAGCATGATCATTCATTCACTCCCAGGATTTGGTCTCTTCTCTGTCCCTCGCTCCTCTCCTGTCCTCTTCTTATCTCAAAAAAAAACCTTACAACCAACACCGATCCGCCTCAAAGGAGAATAGTATGATTAAAAAGATAGTCCTTCGCGATGATGAAATGCCCACCCACTGGTACAACGTGGTTCCCGATATCCCAAACGGAGTGCTGCCGCCCCTTGACCCGGCCACAAAAGAGCCCATGGGACCGGAAAAGCTAGGCGCCATCTTCCCCATGGGACTTCTGGAACAGGAGATGTCAACCGAACGATTCATCGACATACCGGAAGAGGTCATGGATGTCTTGAAGATATGGCGTCCCGCACC
>JANZPQ010000216.1:0-3276 GCA_038040945.1 Desulfobulbaceae bacterium
ATGTAGTATGAGCATGCGAGGTTCCTCTTATGATTTGTTTTTTTGCAACTACAATATACCATAATCTGGCCTCGCTTTCATTATTAACTTACTGTTTTTACTAAAGGAATTTAAAATTCTAGTGAAAAAGTTATCGAAAAAAGATGTGTGATATCAGCTACTTACCGCAACCAATTCTTCCTGGATATCTTGCTGAAATTACAGCATATCTTGCTTGAGCCTTGGCGGTATTTTGCCAGGGCAGGAAAAACGGCCGCATAAAAAACGGGAAACTTCAGATGGTAGAAACTTTTGCCATATGAATTTCCAGCCTCAACGCTGCCCTATGCATTCTCCTCCTCTCCCTGGTCGGTGCGGGTTGCTCCACCGCCGTGGTCCCAGGGAAGCAGGCATCGGAAGCCCTGGCAAGCGCCTCTAGACAGAGTTCAGCGGAACTATCCAAGGGCAGGGCTTATTTCCTGCGGGAGTGTCGGACCTGCCATCGCATCTACACTCCCGAGGAGAGAGAACTCCTGATGCCGGCGGTCCATCCTGGCCGTAAGTCATCCATGGTGTCACTTACTGCGGCACAGTATGAAAAATTGACCGCCTATGTAATGGCAAGCAGCGAGGTAAAGCAAAAGAAACCATAAATATCCTGTAACTATTCACTATAATATGGCAGGTCGGGTTTCAATCCGATGATGGGCTTGCGGTGCATCCCATGTTTTCGGACTAAAGCCCGACCTGCCCGCATAACCAATTATTTTTCCACACAGCTCAGGAAAGGCTCTCTCGACGCTCGGACAAGCGTCCGTGGAGGGCCACGACTGCCGTATCCACTTTCAGAATCCGTTCTCCCATCGAAAACGATTTAAAACCACATTCTGCGAACCTGTCGATCTCGTAATCAATCCAGCCGCCCTCGGGACCAACGGCCAGAAGAATCCGACCAGGCCGCTCTGGAATCAAGGTTCTCAGGGTGGCCGTACTGCCGGGATGAGCAATCAGGAGATGACTGTACTCTTTGATTTTTTCGGGGAGTACATCCTCGACAAGGGGTTTGAATCGTTCATGAACAGAAATCTCAGGCACTCTGGTGTCAACGGCCTGTTCAAGCCCCTGCAGGAGATGGGGGCGATATTCTTCTTCGTTCAATAAAGTAGCGCTCCAGAAACTCTTTTCCACCCGCTGGGCATGGGTAATAAAGATGGTTCCCACCCCCAGAGCCGCTGCCTGACTGAAGATACGCTTAAGCATGATGGGCCGGGGAAGGGCCAGAAGCAGGTCAATAGGCGGTTTTTCAGCCATTTCTTCGGCAAACTGAACCTCCAGTTCCACCTGAAAGGGATACTTGGCACAGAGGGCTGCAACCTTGCCACGCCCTTTTGGTCCGTCAATGATCCCGACCCGAACGGTATCTCCGGACTGCACATGCAGCACCTTGATCAGATGTTTGGCCCGGCGATCGGTGAGCAGCACCCTGCCTCCCTGGATTTCAAGCTTTTCTACGAGAATAATGTTCATTTGACGAATAATGAATTTAAAGGGTGTTCCACTTTTTCTTGAAAAGTATCCAGATGACAGCAATCCATCTCAGAAACTGCATCCGTATACCATGCGACGAGTCTCTGCCAATATTACGTTCCCGTTTGCAAAAGTATTCTTCATACGATAAACTTTAAATCAGATTCTTTTGTTTTTGTTCAAGTTAAATCAATATTGTCCGCTCAGATAATTGCAACCCATCTTTTTCTCATGGGAAACCAATTGATGATGACTACCGAGAGGCCCTCTACCAACAGACTGTTAAAGGATGTTCACATGAAGATTTTTAAATTTGTTCTCATTGTCGGAGTACTTTCTTTTTTCTGCCAGTCCTGCACTTCACGCCCTTCAACAGAGAATAAGCAGCAGGGCAACGCAAAGCTTATTAATCTGGGCAACGGTATCTGCCGGCAGAACAATGGCCTGATGTGGCAGGTGGAGAGATCTGAAACTTTCTCCAGCGGCCAAGATGCCAGTGATTATACCCGGAACCTCACTCTTGGCAATCATGATGACTGGCGCCTTCCCAGTAAGGAGGAGGCCTATGAACTCTACCAACTCTTTGAGATGAACCTGCGAGGTGATTGCCCCATCAAGCTGAAAGGCAGCTACTGGACAACCAATGGAGAGATTCGTACCGGCGAATGGGAGGCCTACCCGATCTGCGGAGGCTCCGAGTTGAAGTACCTCAAGAGCAAGAGTGGCCGGGTCCGGGCAGTGCGTCCCTAACGAAAACAAACAGATCTATCCGCAGTTTTCCCATCACCTGGCAATCTCGACACCACTGGCGTCGATGGTGATCAGCCTTTGTCTGTAGAGGGCACCTATTGCCTTTTTGAAGGTTTTTTTACTGACCCCGAACAGGGAGTAGATCTCTTCCGGCTGGCTTTTATCGGTCACGGCAATCCTGCCGCCATGCTCTTTGATGGTCTCAAGAATGGCCTGGGAAACATCATCAACCCCCTGATATCCCGGTTGCTGCAGGATCAGGTCAATCTTGAGATCTTCGCGTATTTTTTTTATGTAGCCTTTCAGTTGCTGTCCTACGGTAAGTCTCTGAAACACTTCACTTTCATAGACCATGCCCTCATGAGAGAAGTTGACAAGCGCCCTATAGCCAAGATCTGTTTTATCATAGATAACAAGATCTACCTCTTCACCCTCTTTATATTCCGGTGGCTGTTGGTCAAAAAACTTATCCAGCTTGGTAGAGGCTGTGATACGTCTGGTTTTTTCATCAAGGAAGACAAAAACAACATAGGAACTGCCGACCTCCATTCTTCCCTGCTGTTCACTCTTTGGGACAAACAGATCCAGATCCAGCCCCCAGTCCAGATAGGCGCCGGACGGGGTGTTTTCCACTACCGGTAAACAGGCAAACTGCCCCACTGTTACCTTGGGCCTGTGGATGGTGGCCAGCAGACGATCTTCCCGGTCTACATAAACAAAGACCTCTAGCTCATCGCCTGTCTGGCAATCCTCAGGGGCATACCGTGTTTCCATGAGAATATCCCCTGACTCACCCCCGTCAAGATGGATGCCGTAGTGGTCCCTCGTTCTTTTTACTGTCAGCGTATTTATCCTGCCTATCTGTACCATTTCTTTCCCTGTAAGTTGTTACGTGATGCGCGTTTTCCGCCACCACCATGTCCACTCTTTACCCCACTGTCAAACTCCGCTTCATAGCCCACCGTGAACTGGCTTGCTGAAGTATTACGGAGGCTTAAGAAATGACCATTATTTTTATCA
>JANZPQ010000217.1:0-5096 GCA_038040945.1 Desulfobulbaceae bacterium
GAAGGGCGAAGGTCTCCTTGTCGACGACGGTGGCTCTCTCTCCGGTTCTCTGCAGCTTGCCCGGATCATGCTGAATGGTCAGAACCTGGGCGGGATCCTGTTTACGGCAGAGCGGCAGGCAGAAGGTGTCCTCTTTATCGGTAGCCATGAAAGCAGGGTACTGGAGGGAATGAACCTTAAGATCAAGGGAGAGGTGGGCAGTTCGCCTGTAAACGGTCTGTACGGGTCACTGCATCTTTCTGCGCCCAGGCAGAAGTTCTCCGCCTTTAATTTGGGAAGGTTTGTCCAGGCAAGGCAGGAGGTTACCCTTGCCGGCGAGATCGGACTGCAGGCTGCCTTAGCCTTCTCCGAGGGAAGAAAGAGTGGGGATCTTCAGTTGCAGCTGCATAACACCCGTCTGGAAATGCCCTCGAGTGAGGTTGTGCTAACCGGCCTCAACCTTTCTCTGGCGCTCCCTGATCTTTTTCAGACAAGGAGCCTGCCGGCCCAGCCCCTGAGCTTTGCCACAGCCAAGGTCGGTAATCTTGCCTTTAGCGGCGGGAAATTTGCCTTTCAGATAGAATCCCCCACCTCTCTGCTGCTGGAGAGCGGCGTCTTTGCCTGGTGCGACGGCCATGTTTCCACCGAGTCCCTGCGATTGAGCACAAGTCGCAGGGATTATGAGATGACCTTAGTGTGTGACCGCCTGAGTCTTGCCAGCCTCTTTGCCCAGTTTGGTGTGCAGCGGGCAGAAGGGGAGGGCACCCTGAACGGCAGAATTCCCATAGAAGTTGTTAATGGCAGGCTGCATTTTGTTGATGGCCTGCTCTCCTCGCCCCCCGGTGAGGGCGGCAATATCCGCATTGGGGATCTGGGGCTGTTGACTGCCGGGATTCCCAAGGAGAGTCCGCAGTTTTCCCAGCTTGATTTTGCCGGTGAGGCCCTGAAAGATTTCCGTTATAACTCGGCCAAGCTACAGTTCAGCAGTGAGGGCGAAGAGCTTCTGCTGCAGATAAAGCTTGACGGCCAGCCGGTCCATCCTATACCTTTTATCTATAATAGTCAGCTTGGCAGCTTCACCCGTCTGCAGGTGGGAGAAACCGGGGGAATCATTCATCCCATTCGTCTTGATATGAACCTGCGGCTGCCGTTTGAGAAGATTATGGAGTACGGTGGTGGTATGCAGAAGTTGTATAAAATGACCCAGTGAGGGAAAAGGAGTATTGATGAAGAAAAAAAGAAGTTTGCTGCTGCTGGTGGCTTTGGCGTTGCTGCTGCCGGGATGCACCCGCCATGAGATACAGGTGGCACCCGTTGAGATAAAACCCATTCACATCACCATTGATGTGAATATCAAGGTGGATCGGGCCCTGGATGATTTCTTCGGCGATCTGGACAAGGCTGCCACCGAGAAGTTGAAATAAAAAAATACACACAATTGGTGATGAAAATGCAAAGACAACGGTTGTTTTTTCTGCTCTTCGGTTTGATTTCTGTCCTGTTATTTTCCTCTATCGCAGGCGCTGCCGCCATTGGCATTAAAGGGCGCATGGCCGCAAGGCTGCCTGAGATCGTGGCCCTGAAGGACAAGGGCGTAATTGGTGAAGACAATCTGGGCTATCTGCAGTTTGTCGGGGCGGTCAAGGAAAAGGCAGAGCTGGTGGGGGCGGAAAATGATGACCGCCTTCAGGTTTATCAGGCCATTGCCAAGCAGCAGGGCACGACCGATGATCTGGTAGGGCGGCGGCGGGCCCAGCAGATCATGGATATTGCCCAGCCCGGCCACTGGCTGCAGGATATAAATGGGAGCTGGTATAAGAAATAGCGGCAAAGATTTTTAAAAAGGTAAAAAGCCCTGCCCGGCTATGCCGGGCAGGGCTTTTTTTATCAGAAACATTGCTGCTTGTCTGCTTGTTCTGCCATCAAAAATATCAGACGGATGGTGGGCCACCCAAAAGAGAAAACAACAGCATCAGGATCACGGTCTGAATGATCCAGCCGATGGCGCAAACCCCTACCGCTCGGAAGGTGCTCGTGTAATCAAGGGCCTGCCTGACCGCGATCACCATTGCCACCAGCATCCAGATTGAAGCCACTGTAAAAACAACTGGGCCTATTCCCGGGATGATCCCCAATATCCGAATCAGACCGGGTGAACTCGAAAAGCCGGTTGTACGCAATAATTGGCCGAGATCGGCCTCGGTCTGCGGTTCCGGTAGGAGCTTGGTGCCGATGATGTAGGTGAGGTAGGCCCAGATATACCACCCGCCAAGAGAGGCGAGCGTCCCGAACAAGATCCCTCCAATCCCCAGGGTACCGATACTGCCCACCCCGGCGGCTATACTGGAGAGAACAACAACACCCATAGCCTGAGTCATTGCACCTTTATCTGTCTCAACCTCTTCATAAAGATGGGTGTCCAGTTTTGCCGCTCGGGTCATCCGATTCATAAAATTTGTCATCGTACCTCCTTTCTTTATGTGATGATTTATACTTACAAACACTATATGTAGCTTCTCACAATGCTCTCATGCTCGTCAAGGAAATTTGACGGGCTCTTTTGTATCTGCTATCTCTTCTTCTGAAGAGGCTGGCTCTCAGCTGACCATATGGATGGACAGAATATCCAATGATTGATATATTCATTTTGGACTGCATTCACATTCCCTTGGATGCTGATAAAAATGTTTGTTTTATCCATTCCTTGTTGGTGCGCGGGTCGTACCTCTACAGCTGAGCATTCAATGGTTTTTCAGATTTTCGAACTGCAAATCCTCTTCGTCCTGGTCCTTGATCTGATTTTTGGCGATCCCCGCTGGTTTCCCCATCCGGTAAGGTGTATCGGCTGGTTCTCTGTCAAATTGGAAGGCCTCTTCCGCTTCCTTATCGTGAACAAACGACTGGCCGGCGCAGTGACTGTTCTTGCCGTCCTGGGAGTGACCCTTGGCCTTGTAGCGCTGTCTTTGTCGTCTGCCTCGCTGTTTTCGCCTCTGCTGGTTGATTGTCTGGCCGTCTTTCTGCTCTACACTTCCATTGCCGCCCGGGATCTGATCCGTCATAGCCGGGAAGTTTATGTGGCCCTGCAGCAGGAGGGTGAGTCGGGTCTGAGGGCCGGTCGTAAGGCCGTGTCGATGATTGTAGGTAGGGATACGGCTTCTCTCGACCGGGCCGGGGTGATTCGGGCCTCGGTTGAAACAGTGGCCGAAAATATGGTGGACGGGGTGGCGGCCCCTCTTTTTTATGCGGTCCTGGGGGCGATGGTTGCCCCGTTGTTCGAGTTGAGTCCGGTTCATCTGGCGGCCATTTTTGCCATGGGGTATAAAGCGGTGAATACCATGGATTCCATGTTTGGCTATAAAAATGAGCAATATCTCGATTTTGGCTGGGCTGCGGCACGGCTGGATGATCTGGCTAATTTTATCCCTGCCCGTCTGAGCGGTCTGCTTCTGGTGCTCGCCTCTTTTCTGCTTGGCCTGGATGGAAAAAATGCCCTGCGCATTTTCGTTCGCGACCGGTTGAATCATGCCAGCCCCAATTCCGGTCATTCGGAGGCGGCAGTGGCCGGGGCCCTCGGGGTGCAGCTGGGCGGCGAATCGATCTATTTCGGCCATCCGGTCGTCAAACCAACCATGGGAGAGCAAACGCGGGAGCTTGTGGATGGTGATATTGTGTTGACCAACCGGCTGATGCTTGTTGGTTCTGCTCTGTTTTTGATTGTTCTGCTGCTGCTCAGGCGGATATTGCCGGGATAACGAGAAATGATGTCACAAAAAAATATTCTCCTGGGCTCTGAAAACCGGCAGGGCGCTTCTGCTGCTGAAATCCCGACATTTCTTATTGGCGGCACCACCAGCGGTTCCGGTAAGACCACCATTACCCTAGGAATTCTGGCAGCGCTGAAGGCCAGGGGCTTGGCAGTGCAGCCCTTCAAATGCGGCCCTGATTTTATCGACCCCACCCTGCACCGGATGGTGACGGAGCGGATTTCTTCCAATCTTGATTTACGGATGTGCGGCGAGAAATTCTGCCTCAATACGTTTAACAATCGACTTCATGGTCACGATGTGGGAGTGGTGGAAGGGGTGATGGGCCTTTTTGATGGTGGCCGTTCCAGCTCGGCTGCCCTCGCCACACTCCTAGGCCTGCCTGTTGTCCTGGTTATTGATGCCCGCTCCGCGGCTGAGAGTGTGGCTGCGGTGCTCAAGGGCTTTGAGTTGTATGATCCCGCAGTGCAGATTAAAGGGGTGATCTTTAACCGGGTGGGCTCTGAGCGGCATATTGATTTGATCCGCGGGGCCGTGCAGCACTCCTGTCAGGCGAAAATACTCGGGTTCTTCCCGCGTGACACCCGCTTTGAGATCCCTGACCGTCATCTTGGCCTGCACATGGTAGAAGAATCGCCGCTGGATGGGGAGCAGCTTGCAGGGCTGGTTGCCGCCGTTGAGAAGCATATCGACCTCGATTCCCTCTTGTCCCTGGGCTCCAGCACGGTTTCCACACCGGCTCCTACCTCCCCTCGCTCGAAAGGAAGACGACTGAAACTGGCCGTGGCCCGCGATCTTCCTTTCTGCTTTTATTATGAAGATAACCTGGCCATCCTCGAGAAGGCAGGATTTGAGCTGCTCATGTTCAGTCCCCTGCACGACCAAAGACTTCCCGAAGATATGGACGCCCTCTATCTTGGTGGCGGCTATCCCGAACTCCATGCTGCCCCCCTGAGTCAGAATGCGGCAATGCGTGCGTCCATTGCCCAGTGGGCCGAGGGTGGGGGCGTGGTTCATGCGGAGTGCGGAGGATTCATGTATCTGTGTGAGGAGCTGATCGATCTTGATGGCAAGGCGCACGCCATGGCCGGGGTATTTCCGGCGACAGTCCGGATGCAGAGTCGTCTCTCCCGTCTCGGCTATCGCCAGCCACGTCTGGCCATGGACTGTCTGTGGGGGAAAAAGGGTGAGGCCCTGCACGGGCATGAGTTTCATTATTCGGTGATTGAGCGGATGGGCTCTGATGTTGAGACCCTCTATCAGCTGGAGGACGGGCGGTCGGAAGGGTTCAAGGTGGGCAATACCGTGGGTGGCTATATTCATCTCCATTTTGGCCAGTCGGAAAAGAACGTC
>JANZPQ010000218.1:0-2903 GCA_038040945.1 Desulfobulbaceae bacterium
CACAATTGATTTCAGCGCTGCTGCCGCCACCTTTACTCCGGCCGATTCCCTGACCGGACTCGAAGAGCAAGGCGCGGCCCTCAACTTCATCAACACCCTCGATGAAGTTGAAGCAGATCACCATGTACGGCCTGCGCGGCCTTGCCGCCTATGCCGACCATGCCGCCATCCTCGGCCAGGAGGATGACGCTGTCTACGCCTATATCCATGAGGCCATGGCCGCCCTCACCTCCGACATGGATCTCAATCAGCTGGTGGCTCTCGCCCTCAAATGCGGCGAGGTTAACCTGCGGGCCATGGAACTGCTGGATGCCGGCAATACCGGAACCTACGGCCACCCCGTTCCTACTCCCGTACCGCTCGGCCATATCCCCGGCAAGTGCATCCTGGTCACCGGTCATGATCTCAAAGATCTGGCCATGCTCCTGGAGCAGACCAAAGACAAGGGCATCAACATCTACACCCATGGCGAGATGCTTCCCTGCCACGGCTATCCTGAGCTGAAGAAATACAGCCATTTCTACGGCCATTTCGGCACAGCATGGCAGAATCAGCAGAAGGAAATGCCTGAATTTCCAGGGGCTATCCTCTTTACCACCAACTGCATCCAGAAGCCAAATGACTCCTACAAGGCCAATGTCTTCACCACCGGTCTGGTCGGCTGGCCGGATGTCGCCCACATCGACAACAAAAAAGACTTTACTCCGGTAATTAACCGTGCCCTGGCCCTGCCTGGTTTCACCGACACCGTGGACAACGATTCCGTCCTCGTTGGTTTTGCCCGCAATACCGTACTTGGCGTAGCCGACAAGGTGATTGAGGCCGTTAAATCCAAGGCCATCCGTCACTTCTTTCTCGTTGGCGGCTGCGATGGTGCCAAACCCGGACGTAACTACTACACCGAGATCGTGGAGCAGATCCCTAGCGACTGCATGATCCTGACGCTCGCCTGCGGCAAGTTCCGTTTCTTTGACAAAAAACTGGGTGATATCGGCGGCATCCCCCGTTTGCTTGATGTAGGTCAGTGCAATGACGCCTACTCCGCCATCCAGATTGCGGTGGCCCTGGCCGGCGCCTTTGAATGCGGAGTCAATGATCTGCCCCTCTCCATGATTCTTTCCTGGTACGAGCAGAAGGCAGTGGTTATTCTTCTCACCCTGTTCAGCCTGGGAATCAAAAACATCCATCTTGGACCCTCGCTGCCGGCCTTCATCACCCCCAATGTCCTCAACGTATTGGTGGAAAACTTCAACGTCAAACCGGTTTCCACTCCCGAGGCTGATCTGAAGGCAATCCTGGGATAAACTAGTCCCAGACTGTTGTTCCCCCCGACAGGGCACGGCTCAGATCAGCGTGCCCTGCTTTTTCATGTGCACACCGGAGAAGTGAAAATGAATCAAAAGACATTTGCTGTAATCCCTGGCCTGAACATGGGGCTGTTCTCACCAAAAGATCTGGAAGAGATTGTGGCCATCATCAATAAATATGATGTCCCCATGACCAAGATCACCTCGGCCCAACGCCTGGCCTTGCTTGGCATGGACGAGGAAGAACAGAAAAAACTCAAGGCCGAACTGCAACCCCTGATCCGGCCGGTAGCCGTCAACGGCGTCCATTACGTCCAGGCTTGTCCGGGATCGCAGTGGTGTAAATTCGGCACCAGCGACTCCCTGGCACTCGGCGAGAGGATTGAAAAGCTTTCTTTTCCCGAACCCCTGCCCGCCAAGGTCAAGATCGGGATCTCCGGCTGCCGGATGTCCTGCACCGAACCCTATGTGCGGGACGTGGGCATCTTTGCCACCAAAAAGGGCTGGACCCTGATTTTTGGCGGCAACGGCGGTGGTAACCCGCGTCTTGGCGACATAGTAGCGGAAGCCCTGACCGATGATCAGGTGGTTGATCTGGTAGAGAAATGCCTGAGAGTCTATCAGCAGAAGGCCAAGTACAAATCTCGCTCTGCCCGCTTCATGGAGCGTTTCGGTATTGAAGCGTTCAAAGAGGCAGTCTTGAGCGAATAAATCAGCCGGAGGTACAGATCATGCAATGCCCTGGACAGGACAACCGATACTGGAGCGGTGAGGCCGTTTTTGAACTGCCCTGCCCCCACTGCGGCAATATACTGGAATTTTTCAAAGATGACAGTCAGCGTACCTGCAAACAGTGCGGACACAAGACGTTGAACCCCAAGATCGATTTCGGCTGCGCCTCCTACTGCCCCTATGCCGAGCAGTGCATGGGCGCACTTCCTTCCGACCTGCGGAACGGACTGGCTGACCTGTTCAAGGAGCGGCTGGCAATAGCGGTGCGAAAAACCAATGAAGAGGAATATCTTCTGGTCACCAGCAGAGCGGAGTTTGGCGAGAAGCTCTGCCAGGAAGAGGGTGGCAACATGGCCGCCATTGTCGCTGCCGCCCTGCTTAGCGAAACTGAAGAACCCCTGGCGCTCCTGACTGAGCTGAAAGCGGAAGCAGCCCTTAGCGAGGAGGTGAACCGGCTCCTGTCAGGACAGAGCGCCGCCACCAATGAGGCGGAAAAATCAGCCGCCATCTTCCATGATGCCTGTCTCCTGGGCGACATAAACCTGAAAAAGAGCCCGGACCCTGCAGGCTCTTTTCTGACCAGAGCGGGAGCAAGAGAGGCGGAAACGATCACAGCCAGGCTCAAGGCCCAATTGGAATAACCACCAACAGCTTCAACGCTCCAGGTACATGCGAAGTGGAACTTTTCCACCACTGGCGGGAATCACCATCAAGCCATCCTCAGAGCCCCCGAAACATCGGGGGCTTTTTTATTGCCGGCTTGACCCAAGTCAAGGGCAAAGGGCTTATTTCTGTTACAATGGGATCATACGAAACAGAATCACATACCGTAATGTATTCCACAACCTTTCCCCAGGGAGAATA
>JANZPQ010000219.1:0-12944 GCA_038040945.1 Desulfobulbaceae bacterium
AAACTGCCGGTCGACAAAGGCATCCATGGTGACCTTGGCCGTAGCGCCAACCGTGACCCTGGCGGCGTCAACCTCATCAATGGGGGCGGTCACATAGAAAGAGGAGGTGTCCAGCAGTTCGATGGCGGGCAGGGTGGCGATGCCTGGAGGTGAAGGGGTGATGTATTCGTTCAGCTCGCCATGGATCTCGGCGATAATACCGGCAAAGGGCGCCAGCAATTGGGTTCGCTCCAGTCGGGCCGTGATCACATCCAGTTGAGCCAGACTGGTCTCGGCCGTGGCCAGAGCCGCCTGATAGGTAAAGGTCCGGGCCCGGGCCACGCTCTTTGCCTTGTCCAGTGTCTCTGCTGCTATAGCCTCGATCCGAAACAGTTCCTGCAGCCGTTTTGCCTCACGGCTGGAGTTCTCCGCCTCCACCCGGGCCGATTCCGCCTGGGCCCTGGCTGTTCTGACCGCACTTGTTGCCAGTTCCTTCTCGGCAAGAAAGTCTTTGTTCCACAGTTCCAGCAGGAGTTGTCCTTCTTGCACCAGGTCGCCTTTTTTTACGGCCAGGACACTGAGCTGTCCGCCGATGGCAGGGGAGAGATGGGCCTGACGCCAGGCCTTCAGGGTTCCGACCCGGGTATTGGCGACAATTTTTTCCACCGTGCCTCGTTCAACAGGCGCAACAATGACCTCGATTGCTTCAGGGGAAATCCGGTACCAGAGAAAGGCAGCGGCAAACAGGAGAACGATCAGCGTGATCCAGATGAAACGGTGATGAAACATGGTTTGCTCCATTGCAGAGAACAGGGGACAGGGGGATCAGGGAACGGTTGAATCTGGTGTGTGGTGACCGACTATTCTCTTTTCTGTCCTCTGATGAGTCTGGCCCCGAAAAAACCATCGATGGAAGGTCCTGGTCGGGGGGCGAAAAATCCATTGTGGATCAATTCTCCGGCGGCTGGCGGCAGGAAGGGGGTGCAGTCATCCGTCATGAAGTCCGGGTGGCGCTCAAGAAAGAGGGCGATCACCTCTTCATTTTCCTCGGGTTCCAGAGAACAGGTGCCATAGACGAGTGTGCCGTCAGCTGCGAGAAGGCCTGCCGCCAGCTCCAGCAGCTCCAGCTGCATCCGCTGGTAACGGGCCAGGTCACTCTCCTGCCGGTTCCAGCGGATGTCGGGATGCCTGCCGGTGACCCCGGTACCGGAACAGGGGGCGTCAATCAGAATGCCGTCAAAGCGGAGGTCGCACTCGTGAGAAAAGTGCTGCAGATCCATGGGAGAAAGGGAGACCTCCGCTCCCGGATGGAGGCGTTGCATGTTCTCGTGGAATTTCTGCCGGCGTTGCGGGTCAGGCTCAACGGCCATGATGGTGGCGTGGCTGGCGGTCGCTCCTGCGCCGTCCCTGGCGCCCGCGACACTTGGCCGTCCGTGGCCTGCGGCGCAGAGCTGAATGAGATTGCCTGTCTTGCCGCCAAGGCCGGCGCAAGCATCGAGATACAGCCCATTGTTGACGATGGGAGCGAGCAGCAGTGGCAGCAGTTGGGCCGCCTCGTCCTGCACCTGGAAATGGCCCTGGCTGAATCCCGGCAGTCTGTTGATGGCCCCGTGAAAATCAGGCAGGATCAAGGCGTCCTGGCTGTATGTCCCCGGCAGCACCACGATTCCTTCCTGCTCGATATCGGCCATCAGCTGAGCCCTGCTGGTCACACAGCTGTTGACCAGCAGAGTCAGAGGTGACTGCTGATTGTTGACGGCGCAGATCCGCCTCATTTCGTCCTCGCCGTAGCGTTGCTGCCAGCGTTTGACCAGCCAGTCCGGGTGATTGAGAAGGGTCGATTCTGCGCCGTCCATGGCACCTGCGAGTGTCTGCTTCCGGCGGATACTTTCGCGGAGGACGCCGTTGACAAAGCCTTGCAGATTCTTTGGCAGGTGGGCGGCCTGGACGGCCTTGACTGATTCATTAACGGCCGCTGATTCAGGGATACGGTCGAGAAAAAAGATCTGGTACAGCCCGGTCAGGAGGGCCTGGCGGACAAAGGGTTTGATCTTGGAGAGAGGCTGCCGGCAAAGCGACTGGAGCAGGAAATCGAGCGTCTGTCGTTGCCGAAGGACCCCGTAGATAATGTTCATGGCCAGATGACGGTCGGGGCCGTCAAGCCCGCATTCCGCGGCCACCTTGTCAAAGAGCGAAGCAACCGGCAGGCGGCTGCGTTCGAGCCGGCAGAGGGTTTCAATGGCAGCGAAACGAGCCGATTGAGCGGGACGACTTCTTCTCTGTTGCTGTTCAGGCAAGGCTTGATTCCGCCTTCGCTGAGAGAGCGAGCAGGCTGTCAATGGCGGCAAGGAGCTCCGCTCGCGGTGATTGTTTGGATATCAGCGTCTGCAGGCGGTGGCCGCCGCTGATCCGATCCACCTCTTCCGGACTGACCATGCCGGTGAGGTAGAGAATGGGGATCACGGCTGTCTGCGGCTCCTGGGCCAGGGAGGTCGCCAGCTCGACCCCGTGCACCTCCGGCATATTGATGTCAAGAATGGCAAGATCCGGTCGTTCCGTCCTGATCAGGGCCAGAGCGGTTTCGCTCCGGCTGCTGGAGATGACCTGGAATCTGCCGGACGCCTCCAGCTCCATTGTCAGCAGAGCGCAGAGATCCTCATCGTCGTCAATCAGGACAATTTTTATCCTTTTTTGCATGCTTATTTTTTCCTTTCGTGGAGAGAGGTTCAAGTTGTCTTGCTCATAGAGAGATGGTGTCTATCCAGTTTATCAGTCTCATCATGAAAAACAAACGGAAAAAGGCGAGCAGGTCAATCCTCCGTCTCCTCGATTTTCTGGTAGCGGATCTGGACGGTGTCCAGATAGCTGCTGATTTCCTGCAGCAGCTGTCTGGTCTGCTGCAGGTCAGCCGACTCTGCAGATTTTTCAAGGGCCTGACAGATATTGCCAAGATGGGTGAATCCATACATCCAGGATGTGCCTTTGACGGTGTGTGCCTGTTTCTTGATATCTGTGATTGCCCCGCTCTCCAGGGTCTCCAGCATCAGTTTTACGTCCTGCTTTTTGTTGCTCATGAAGCGCGGGATGAGTTTCGCAAGCTTCTGATCCAGGATCAGCTGGTGGGGAGAGAACTCTTCAGCCGTGATACTGTCCGCTCCCATGGAAACAGGGTGAGAATGAATCTGTTCACTGAGTTGCAGATGGGTGGCAATGGTCTCGATCAGTTTTGATTTCTTCACAGGTTTGGTCAGAAAATCGCTGCATCCTGCGTCCAGGCATTTTTTTTTGAAACGAATAAAGGCGTGGGCGGTCAGGGCGATGATGGGGACAGGACGCCGTTGCTGCCCCTGTTCCCATTGTCTGATTTTCTGGGTGGCCTCATAGCCGTCCATGATCGGCATCTCAATATCCATCAGGATCAGGTCATAGGGTGTGGCGCAGAAGAGCTTGACGGCCTCCTGGCCGTTCTCTGCCGTCTTCAGGCTGAAAGGGGTGTTGCGGAGGTAGAGACGAATGAGGTTGCAGTTGTCCCTGTTGTCATCGACCAGGAGGATACGGGCGGCGTGCAGCAGCTCGCAGCTGGCTGGTCGGAGCGAGGTGTTGGTGTCGATTTCAGGGCGGGGTGATGTCGCCGGCGAAAAAGGGATAGTGAAGAAGAAGGTGGAACCTTTCCCAGGCTGACTGGTCAACCAGATATGCCCCTGCATGATGGTGAGGAGTTTCAGGCAGATGGTGAGGCCAAGGCCGGTGCCGCCATATTTTCTGGTAGTGAGTGAGTCCGCCTGGGTAAAACTGTCAAAGATCAGTTGCTGTTTTTCGGCCGGGATGCCGATGCCGTTGTCCTTGATGGAGAAAAGCAGTTTCTGCTCAGGCTCATTGCTTGAGACCTTGATCTCCACCTTGCCTTGCCGGGTGAATTTTACCGCGTTTCCCACCAGATTGAGCAGGATCTGCCGCAGACGGGTGGGATCACCATTGAGGTAAAAAGGGACATCGCTGTCAATATGGGTGCTGAGCCGGGTTTCCTGTTCATCGGCCCGCAGGGAGACAATGGAGGTGATCGATTCGAGCAGGGTGGGCAGGTCAAAGTCGATGGATTCAAGCTCGGTCTGGCCGGCCTCTATCTTTGAAAGATCAAGGATATCGTGGATGATCTCCAGCAGGTTCTCGCCGGCAGAGCGGAAGATACGGACAAAATCGTGCTGCTCTTCAGAAAGGGCTGTCTCAGCCAGAACTTCCGCCATGCCGATGATGGAGTTGAGCGGCGTTCTGATCTCATGGCTCATGGAGGCCAGAAATTCACTCTTGGATCTACTGGCATCGAGTGCCAGGCGGCTGAGCCGTATGTTTTCAAGGAGCGTGTCGTGCAACTGGATGTGGGTCCTGACCCTGGCCAGCAGTTCCTGCTGGTTGAAGGGTTTGACGATATAATCCTGACCGCCGGCGTCAAAACCCTTGACGATATCTGTCTGCTGGGAAAGTGAGGTGAGAAAGATGACCGGGATGTCCTGATATCGCGGGTCTTTTTTCAGCTTACGGCAGAAGGAGAAGCCATTCATGCCGGGCATCATGACATCAAGAAGGATGATGTCAGGCGTCAGGCTGCGCAGCAGTTTCATCGCCTCTTCTGCACAGCAGCCAAGCGTTACTTTATACTCAGCCTCTTCCAGGACGGTGACAAGGGGTGTTCGTGTATCCTTGCTGTCGTCAATAAGAAGAATGGTATGGGGGTGACGTGACATGGCAGAAACAGGGGGTGGATGTTGTTTTGATGGATATCCATGGTTGTTGCTGGTAGCATAACCATGGATTACGGAAGAGGATGCTTCCTGTAAATGATCCTGAATAAGCGTACCACAAGAACCGGGAGAATGAAATGTCCTCAATAAAAGAATCTGGGACAGCAATGACAGGAAGAAAGGAGCAGGCCGTGCCTCGTGAGGTGATGGTGGACGTGCGTGGTCTCCATAAGTGGTATGGAGAGCTGCATGTCCTGAAAGGGATTAATCTGAAGGTTTTGAAGGCAGAGCGGATTATCATCTGCGGGCCCTCGGGGTGTGGAAAATCGACCCTGATCAGATGCATGAACCGGCTGGAGAGGTATCAGGAGGGTGAGATCAGTGTCAATGGCATGAGACTCGATGATGATCACAGCCATATCGACAAGGTGCGGTGGGATATTGGGATGGTCTTTCAGTCCTTTAATCTCTTCCCCCATCTGTCGGTCCTGGAAAACTGCTCCCTTGCCCTGATCCGGGTGCTGAAACAGACGCCTGAAGTGGCGGCAGCCACGGCCCTGCACTACCTGGAAAGGGTGCGGGTGGCGGATCAGGCCGGAAAGTATCCGGGGCAGCTTTCCGGCGGCCAACAGCAGCGGGTGGCCATTGCCCGCAGTCTCTGCATGCAGCCCTCCATCATGCTCTTTGATGAACCCACCTCCGCCTTGGACCCTGAGATGATCAAGGAGGTGCTGGATGTGATGGGTGAGCTCGCCGGCGAAGGGATGACCATGCTCTGTGTCACCCATGAGATGGGTTTTGCCAGGACCGTGGCCGACAGGATTCTCTTTATGGATGCGGGTGAGATCCTGGAAGAGAATGAGCCCGCCGCCTTTTTTGAGACGCCGCGGTGTGAGCGGACGAGATTGTTTCTGAATCAGATCCTGTGAGGGCCAAGGAAAAGAGTATGAGGGTTTATTGGTTGTCTCTGTTCATCATGTTGTCGGCCTGATATGAGGGGCTGAATGTTTACAGGTTCAGCTCTACCCGCCGATTTTTTTGCCGCCCTTCACTCGTGTTATTTGGTGCTATAGGTTTACTCTCACCAAACCCTCTGGCTGTTAACCTCTCCGTGGCAACCCCTTTTTCGACCAGGTAATTGAGTACAGCCTGGGCTCGTTTTTCGGATAGTTTCTGGTTGTATGCGCTCGGACCTGTACTGTCGGTATGGCCATAGATTTCAGCTGTTACCTGCGGATTGCTTTGAAAATAATCAACCCATTGGTTCAGCTCGTGGGAAAAATCATCTTTGATGACCCACTTGTCAAACTCAAAGAGGATGTCGGAAGCCACGATAACAATTGGCAAATCGGCTGCTTGTTTCTCCGGGCCGGCCTTGTCATCCCCTGATCGGGAGGTTTGCAGGGGCTCATGTGAACCGCCCTGTCTGAGGGTGTATATTGCCGTTGCCTGATCATGTTGGCCGACGGTGTAGATCTTTGCCTTTTCGTCCTGGCGCACGGTATATTTATTCGATCCGTCATATCGTATTTCCGCACAGCCGGAGAGGAAAAAAGAGAAAAAAAGGAATGCGAGTCCTAGCCGATACCAGGTGGGAAAGAGACATGTTTTGTTCATGACAACCCTCATGTGATTTTGCTTCGCTATGAAGTAGAGTGAAATGACTGTCCTGTCTTGTCGTACGTTTTTGTAAGGTGATTTTGGGTAAGCCACTGTAAAAAAATAACATGGCTATCTAAATGCCCAGAGCGGCATAAGGAGCCGTAACGAAATAGATATAAATGGCCATGTTATTTCGTAACGGCTCCTAAGTATCTGCGGTCCCTTAAAAGGTCCACACCCTATTAATTCCCTACCTGAATTCTTGAGGAATGTCAAAGATTTTTCATATTGAGAAAAGTGTTGAACCCCAAGCTACCGCAGTGGTGCTCTTTTATGGTAGAATAGACAAGAAGGGCGAAAGATCCAAGGTCAGGCGGCGGTAAAATGAAAGTCTGCTCTTTCACAGGGCCGGCAAAAAGATCGATCTCTGGTCTCTCCTGCCGCCCCGGATCTCCTTTTGGGCCCCGTACGTTATCGGCGGCGAAAAAGAAAATTCCTATCACCACCCCCCCTTCGGGGAGCACTGACATGGACAGAAAGATGACAATCGTTCTCTGGTATGCCATTATCGTCGTCGGCATCGTGCTGCTGCAACGCTTTTCCGCCGATGTCCAACGGGTGGAAACCATTCCCTACAGCGACTTCCAGGTCTATCTGGAACAAGGTCGCATCGACCGCCAGATCCTTGTTGACCGGCCGGACAAGAAAGGCCGGGAGAGGATATCCTGGCTTTTCTTGTCCGCCAGGCGCGGCTTGCTCAAGACGTCGTAGCCGAGAAGATCGCGGCCTTGACTCCCGGCTTTATCTCAGCAGGGACAACGAGAGTGGGGGGCAAGGTCGCCTCTTATGACAGCCTGCTCTTCAGCCCCTTGCCGACGATCACGGCCAAATAAAAAAAGCCGGCCAGCATGACGATGGCAGGTCCGCTGGGCAGGTCCAGGCCATAGCTGAGGGCCAGGCCGCCGGTAACCGAGATCAGGCCAAGCAGGGTGGCCAAAAGCATCATCTGCCATATCCGGGAGCTGAAGTGGGAGGCGGTGGCGGCCGGCAGGGTAAAGAGGGCGATCACCATGACAATGCCCACCACCCTGACCATCAGGACAATGGTGAGTGCGGTCAGGCAGAGGAGGAGCAGGGTGTAGAGTTCGGTTCTGATCCCGCGCAGACGGGCGAATTCCTCATCAAAACAGACGGCGAGCATCCGGTTGTAGCTGAGGAGGCCCAGACCAATGACGATCACATCGAGGAGAGCAATGGTCAGCAGGTCACGACCGGTGATCATCAGGATATTACCGAAGAGATAGCTCATGGGGTCAATGTAGCCTGGGGTCTTGGCAATAAAGATGATGCCTGCGGCCATGCCGAGTACCCAGATGGCGCCGATCACCGAATCAACTCGATCGCGGGAGCGCAGGCTGACAAGACCGATCAGCAGGGCCGCCCCGATGGCGGCGATAATGGCGCCCAGCATCGGGGTCAGCCAGGCCAGTCCATAATGGAACTGGCAGTAAAGGGCGGCGCCGATCCCACCCAGCACGCAGTGGGCAATGGCCCCTGCCAGATAGGTCATCCTTTTTGCCACCACATAGGTGCCGATGATGCCGAAGGCCGGGGCGGCAAGGAGTCCCGCGAACAGCGCGTAGCGGAGAAAGGCCATGTCGGGATCGGTGAGGGCGCTAAAGTATGTCATCATGAGAGTGCCCCAGTTCAGAACAGCAGTGGTCATGCCGGACCATCCGTACATCGCCGCCATACATTTCGCGGATAACCTCACCGGTCAATTCAGAGGTAGGATGGACCTTGACCTGTCGATTGACACAGAAAACCCGGTTCACCACCTGAGAGACAAAGCCGAGATCATGAGAAACGGTGAGCACTGTCACCCGGTTTGTCAGTTGTTTAAGGATCTCAAAGAGCTGGAGGTGGGCGGCAGGATCGACGTTGGCGGTAGGCTCATCGAGGAGCAGGATCTCCGGTCCACAGGCCAGGGCCCTGGCAATGAGAATACGCTGTCGCTGTCCGCCGGACAGACTGTTGAAGGAGCGGCTTGCCAGGTCGGCCACACTCAGCTCTTCCATGGACTGCATGGAGACACGCCGATCTTCCGCGCTATAGCGTCCCAGTCCGCTGGAACCCGCCCGACCCATGAGCACCACATCCATGACCGATACCGGAAAAGAGGGATCATACTGCAGATGCTGCGGCATGTAGCCGATCTTCTGCCGCCCCTGCTGCGGGGGAAGGCCTAAGACCTTAATGGTGCCGGTCTGCGGGGTAAGCAGTCCCAGAATCAGCTTGAGCAGGGTGGACTTGCCGCCGCCATTAGGGCCAACCAGTGCTACTGCGTCCAGTTTCTGAATAGTAAAGGAGACATCGGTGAGGATGGGGAGCTCTCCATAGGAAAAAGAGACCTGTTCGCACTGGATGGCCGGAACTACAGAAGAGAGAGTGGGTTCTGTTGTTTTCAATGGCTTACAACCGTGGAGTTGCCGGCAGCAGGATGAATAAAAAAATTGACTGGAGGGGCGTGCGACAAGAAGATTCTTTCAAAGCTCCCTTCAGTGTATTGAACGCTTAAAGCCCTCACAGGCAATGAAAGTGTAAGTTTCAGAATTCCTTCAACGTATTCTCTTTCTCTATCCTTTGCAATCAATGATACTGTCTCATTGTGAATTTTTTCTATAGACTTGTCTGGAGAATGTTCTGGCCGTTCGTATGGGGTGGGCGGGATGTTTCCTGGGGAATTTCTTGACTTGTCTCCTGCATGTCTTATACACTCTTTATAAGGGGGATCAAGTACCCTTGGCGGTTGTGAATCTGCAAATAAAAGGAGATACCAGCATGGATCAGGAACGGAAAGACGTGGAGACCTTTGTCCAAAAGATACAGCAGCAGCGTGATGAGATACTCTTGAAGATGCACCTGGCCAAGGCCGAAGTCAAAGATGAATGGGCGGTGGCCGAGAAAAAGTGGGAGCATCTGAAGACCAAGACCCCTGTTGTGGCCCGTGAGGGTGGTGAAAGTATGAAAGATGTGGGGGCCGCGGTGAAACTTGTGGGTGAAGAGCTCTTGCGCAGTTATGAACGCATCAAGAAAGTCCTCGAAAGGTAAGAATGTCAGAGAGGAAGGGATTACTGCTCCGCCTGGAGCTTGCGGCGCGTATCTGGTACATCCGGAGATAACAGGCAGGGATGGGATATAAAGAGATCACCCTCAAGCTGCCTCCTGACTATTCGCAAGAGCAGCTTCATGCCCTGGTGGCAAAGACAGAGGGGCTCCTGGATTTTTCCGTTCAGGTCGTCCATAAAAGTCTGGATGCCAGAAACAAAAGGAATATCCACTGGCTGGCACACCTTACTGTTGTCTCTCCCGAGATCAAGGGAGAGGCGCCGGCCGCCCTGCCTCGGCTGCATATCCCCTGCCGGCAGAGACAGGAAAGGGCCCTGGTCGTGGGCAGCGGCCCGGCCGGTTTTTTTGCCGCCTTGGTCCTGCAGAAGGCCGGTCTTGCCACCACGCTGATTGAACGGGGAGCCGAGGTCGGCAAGAGGGATGAAAGGATACGAGCCTTTGAGCAAAGCGGCATCTTTGATCCGCTCGGTAATTATGCCTTTGGCGAGGGCGGGGCAGGGACATTTTCCGACGGCAAGCTCACCTCACGCACGAAAAACATCTCTCTGGAAAAGGCCTTTATCCTTGAAAGCTATATCCAGGCCGGCGCGCCGCCGGAGATACGCTGTCTGGCCCACCCCCATCTTGGCAGTGATAATCTGAAGAAGATCGTCAGGGCCTTGCGCGAGGAGTTTATCAGGATCGGCGGCGCCATGCGTTTTGAGACCCTGCTCGTTGATCTGGAGGTACAGAACGGCAGGGTTGTCAGTGCCCTGACGGATCAGGGGACTCTGGAGGCCGATTATTTCGTCATCGCCCCTGGTCATTCCGCCCATGAGACCTATCGCATGCTGATCGGCAAAGGGGTGGGCTTCCGGCCCAAGAATTTCGCCATCGGCTGCCGGGTGGAACATCCCCAGGCCCTTATCAATCGTGGCCAGTGGGGCCTCGAAGAGCTGCCGGGGGTGAAGGCGGCTGAGTATCGCTTGACCTCAAAGGGCGACGGCAAGCTGCCGGTCTACACCTTCTGCATGTGTCCAGGCGGTGTGGTGGTCCCGGCCACTGCCTACGCTGATACCAATATCGTCAATGGTATGAGCCTCTACAAAAGGGATGGAAGATTTGCCAATGCCGCCTGTGTGGCGGGGGTGAATCTGAGTCAGCTGCTGGGTCGTGAGGTCACCGCCCTTGAGTCTCTTGACTGGCTGGGCGCACTCGAGCAGGATTTTTTCCGCTATGGCCAGGGCTATCAGGCCCCCTTCTGCAGGATCGAGGATTTTATCCACGGCAAGGAACCGGGAGGATCACGAGGGGATGTCCAGTCCAGTTATCCCCTGGGGCTTGTGGCCGCTCCCTTGTGGAACCTGTTACCCCGTGAGGTCAGCGCCTCAATCCGGGAAGGACTGAAGGAGTTCAGTCGTAAGATCAAAGGCTTTGAGAGCGGAATCATTATGGGCCTTGAGAGCAAGACCTCCTCGCCCATCCAGGTGCTGCAGGAGAGCGGCGGTCTGTGCAGCGGTTTTGAGAATCTCTATCTGGTGGGTGAGGGCAGCGGCTACGCCGGCGGCATCATCTCCAGCGGCACCAACGGCATCAAGGCGGCGCGCCATATTGCCCAGACCTGTTCCTGATCTCTCTTCTTTGAGAATACATGATTGAACTCGCGCAGAGGCGCTGAGAAGGTCGCTTTTATGCCATCCATGGCGTCCGCGACACTGGGCCATCCCTGGCCTGCGGACAAAAAATCTTTTCTCTGCGCCTCTGCGCGAGAAAAAAGTCAGCTTTTCCCTTTTTCCTCTGTCTTCTCTTCCCTCTTCTTCGGGCTGCTGTCCCAGAGTATCGGCTCGCTTACGATCCTCCAGCCCCATTTCAGCAGTCCGAGCAGGGTAAAGGAGATCCACAGGGCCCAGGCCAGCATCGCCATTCTGTAGGCCAGTAGGGGAATGGAGATCAGCCAGCCCTGCGGCAGCTGCTGGCCGCTGATATCCTGATACCAGCGCAGCGTCCTGCTGTCTGAACCATTGCCGACAATATTCATCTCAGGGTGTCCCAATAAGCCCTGGCTGATGGCCCAGACCAGGGCCATCAGGGCCAGCACGGTCAGGCCTCCGATCCCTGTCTGAATCAGATTGAAGCGCTTCTTTGCCGTCACCGGGGAGATCGTTTTCCTGAAATGGAGGGCGATGAGCCATCCCACCACCAGCAGGCAACTGAAGAGGTTGCTCATGCTCATGCCGATGCCGAGCAGGAAGAGCTGATAAAAACGCAAGGGAGTCAGTTTGCTCTTGTTCATTGCCAGGGCAAGCAGTGCCACCACCAGCAGCACAGACCAGTAAAGAATGGCCGGTCCCATTAAAGGCCCGCCCATAAAAAGTGGCCACCTGTTCTGCGGCAGGAGCAGGTCGATAGAGGAGTTGACGCTGGCCGCGCCCAGATCAATCTCCGGCGTCGTGTAGAAAGCGCTCATGCCGGAGGGATCGCGCCATTCAAGGGCAATGTCCTGCCTTCCTGGTGTGATAGGTAAAAAGACCCTGGCGCCATCCTGACGGATTGGCTGGACCGCGCCGTTGATGCTGACACTTTGCAGGTGAGCGTCAGCAGGCAGGGTGATGGCATGGTGTCCGCCCTGACTGCTGCGGATTGACAGCTCCAGTTTGTTGTCGCTGGCCCGTTTGCCTGGCCGCAACTGCAGGGAGCTCCTGTCAATGGTGAGGGTCTGGCCGTCAAGACCCTCGGGCCTAGAGATCAGCAGTTTCACCTCTTCGGTGGGCCATGGGTGCCAGGTTGGATACCAGCGCGATCCCTGTTGATGAAGGATAGCCGGAATTCCATCTGCCTCCATGTGATAGATCGGGCTGACATCAACCCGCCAGACCTCTGTCCATTGATCGGTGTCGCAATGTCTCAGGGTGAGCTGGTCGCTTTTTTCGAGGACGGACTCCCAGCGCAATTCATTGTCATCGGCAGCAAGTGTGACCTTTGCCTGCCCGTCTTCCACCCGGATACCTTCGGTGAGCACGGACTCCTTGGGGAGCAGGGGGACACTCAGGACAATTGCCGTCCCGCTCGGGCTTGTCCGGCTGATCCTGGTCTCCACCTTCCAGGTCAGGCCGAGCAGGAGGGTGCGCTCGATAAGGACAAAGGGTGGCAGGATCCCGCTCTCCAGGATCTGGATGGAGCTGGATTCGTGGTCAACGACTCGCTTGAACAGGAGTTGATTGTCGGCGAGGCCGTTAGTGATCCCTTCCACAATCCAGCCCTCGCTCGTGCTGACGATATGATGAGGGCGCAGGGGTAAAGGGAGCTCAATGGTGCTCTGTCGGGGGAGTTTTCCCTGCATGCGGATCTGGTGGCTGCCTGCAGGCACCAGGATCCACAGCTGCTGGTTGGCGCGGAAGAGGCCGGCTGCCGGTGTGTCATCGATCACGACCTGCTGCGGCAGCCAGTGATCACCATTGCCGGGCAGGGGAACGGCCCCGTCAATCTGGCTGTCAACCTGCATGGTTACCGTGAGCT
>JANZPQ010000220.1:0-7920 GCA_038040945.1 Desulfobulbaceae bacterium
TCAATCTCTTTGGCCACGGTCACACCGTCTTTGGTGATGGTGGGGGAACCGTATGATTTCTCAATCAGTACATTCCGGCCCTTGGGACCAAGGGTTACCTTTACTGCATTTGCCAGGGTATTGACACCAACGAGAATGGACTCGCGGGCCTTTACACCGTATTTAATATCTTTTCCAGCCATTATGAATCTCCTTTTATCATTCACGCCCCTCTGCAAGGGGCAGTAACATTACACCGCCTGACGCCTTTTTATTCGATGATACCCATGATATCATCTTCACGCATGATAATGAAATCCTCACCATCAAGTTTCACATCAGTACCGCCGTACTTAGAAAAGAGCACCTTATCCCCGGCCTTTACCTGCAGGGCCACACGGTCTCCCTTCTCATTGGTCTTGCCAGGTCCAACAGCTATGACTGTACCTTCGGCTGGTTTTTCTTTGGCACTGTCTGGAATAAAAATTCCACCTGCGGTCTTTGTTATCTCTTCCAGCCTTTTCACTAAAAGACGATCATTTAATGGACGAATTTTCATGTATTTCCTCCTACACGATTTTGTTTGATGATTGGGCATCCGCCCCCTGCATTAACCTGGAGTATCGATGACAAAAACCGACCCCCTTGAAACTGTGCAAAACTATAGGCTGGCTTTTACAAAAATCAAGGGGCGAATGTTAAAAAAACATCCACCCCCTGCACCTCGCGCCAACAACGTATTCCCGCAGAAACCGCAACGATTAACCCCTTCCTGATCAAAGATCAACCGACCCGTGTTATCCACTTAAAAGGATCTTCCTGCTTGCCACTCTGAATCGCCTGCAACTCATTAAACATCCGCTGCGAAAAAAGACCGGTTTGACCACTGTTAACGACATACTTCCTGCCCTGATAACAGAGCTCCCCTACCGGCGAGATTACCGCTGCGGTACCTGTTCCAAAGGCCTCGGTTAAGGTGCCGTCGATACTCGCCTCTATCACCTCGTCGATCGTGACCGGCCTTTCAACCACAGTCACGCCCCACTCCCGGGCAAGCCGGATCACTGAATCCCTGGTAATGCCGGGCAGAATGGAGCCGCCAAGCGGTGGAGTCACCAGCTCATCTTTAATCATGAAAAAGATGTTTGAGGTTCCAACCTCTTCCACATACTTTCTTTCACAGGCGTCCAGCCACAGAACCTGGGTGTATCCGGCCTGATGCGCCTCCTGGGCTGCCATGATGCTTGCCGCATAATTACCGGCCGTCTTCACATGGCCAACCCCGCCCTTGACTGCCCGCACATACTTATCGGTAACATAGATCTTGGTCGGGCTGAACCCTTCCGGATAATAGGCCCCGACTGGACACATGATAATATAAAAATAATATTCCCCGGACGGTCGAACTCCAAGGACCGGCTCGACGGCAATCATGGTAGGACGAATATAGAGGGTAGCGCCCGCAACCGTGGGGATCCAGTCCCGGTCAAGATAGACGAGGGCCTTGAGGGCTCTGAAGACCTTTTCAACCGGCAAACGGGGCATGCACATCCGCTGAGCCGAAACATTCATCCGCTCGATATTATCCTCGGGCCGAAAGAGATAGACCTGACCGCCCTCTCCCTTGTACGCCTTCAAGCCCTCAAAGATCGCCTGACCATAATGAAAGACCATGGCTGCGGGATCCAACTTGAATTCATGATACGGACAGATCTTTGCATCATGCCAGCCACTCTGCCGATCCCACTTCATCAAAAACATATGATCAGTAAAATGGACGCCAAAACCAAGGTTATCCTGGGCAGGTTTTTTTTTCAGTTGTTCCTGGCTTGCCTTCTCCAGCCCTATCTCAAGATTTTCCCACATGATATTTCCTTTTTAATTCGAAAATCAAAGGTGACGATTCTACCTCAAAAAAAAACCATCGCCTTATTTCTCTTTTCTTCAAGCACGTTAAACTATATAATAAGTGACTGCACATTCATACAGGAAGATTCCACCATAAAGCTCCTGAACTCTACCACTGAACTGTATTGAATTACTCAGCTATCTAAGAAATTGCAACTTTATTTCTCATTTCTCGACCACCAAAGAGTCACGTCCAGTCCGCCATGAGCAATGACCACGCCACCACAAAACCGGCCCCCTTGGCTACATATTCCCTGGAGGCCCGTTATTTCCTCCTGATCTTTTGTATTTCAGCCCTCTTTCTTGGACGCATCCTCTGGCCCTTCTGGTCCATCCTGGTTCTCTCTTTTCTGCTGGCCAGCCTGTTCAGGCCCATTTATTCTTTCTTAAATGACAGGAGGATATCGCCCTCCTTTTCCTCCATCCTTACCTGCACCCTGATTGTCTTTCTTGTCTTTATCCCTCTGCTCTTTTTTATCGGCACCCTTTCCAGCGAGGCCTTAAGTCTTTACCAATGGGGACGGGACGCAGGCGTCGGACTCAAGATACAATCCTTCCTTTACAACAGCCCGATAGTCGCCCAGATCCAGACCTTCCTTCAGGAAATCGGCCTGAATTTTGAACCGGCACAACTGACGAACACCCTCTCAGATCTTGTCAAGACCGGCGGGCTTTTTCTCTACAACCAGGCAAGCTCATGGGCGGGAAATATCCTGCAGTTTCTGGCCCTTTTCGTCATTATGATCCTGATCATCTTCTTTCTGCTCATTGATCAGGAAAGACTTGTTGCCTTTATTATTCGCATTTCCCCCCTCCCTGACAATGAAGACCGGCTCCTGCTCGCCAAATTTGAAGAGATCGCCAATGCCATTCTCAAGGGAAACATCATCTGCGGACTGATTCAGGGTATCATTGCCGGGGCTGCCTTTGCCGTTCTCGGCCTCAACGCCCCCATCCTCTGGGGTTGCGTCATGGCAGTGCTCGCCTTCCTTCCTATCTTCGGCATCGGCCTGGTCATGATCCCTGCCGCCATGATCCTGGCCATCAATGGCAAACCAGGCGCCGGACTCTTTCTTTTTCTCTTTTACATGCTCCTCTCTTTTTCCATCGAATACCTGGTGAAACCCAAGATGGTTGGAGGACAGGTAAAGATGCACACCCTGCTTGTCTTTCTTTCCCTCATCGGCGGCCTCAGTGTTTACGGGGTGCTTGGCATTATTTACGGGCCGCTGATTGTCACTGCCTTCCTGACCCTGTCAGATCTCTATCTGGCAAGATATGATTTTTCTCTCCAGAGGAATCATGAGAAATAACTGCAATTGCAGGATGCTGGATATTCAGCTATAAAAAAGAAGACAAGGGACGAGAGGGGAAAACAAAAAAAGCCAAACACGATCTACGTGTTTGGCTTCTGTACTGATGAATGGTCGGGGCGGCAGGATTCGAACCTGCGGCCTCCTGCTCCCAAGGCAGGCGCGCTAACCAGGCTGCGCTACGCCCCGACACAAAAGGTAAAAAAAGTCCAATCTGAGAATCAGACTTGAGAATTCTGGCTCCTCGGGACGGATTCGAACCGCCGACAGGGTGATTAACAGTCACCTGCTCTACCAGCTGAGCTACCGAGGAATATTTTGTGCACCTATATCATACTGACAGGAACTTCGTCAACACTTTAATACACGTTTTTTTATATGGAAACAAAGAGCACGGGCTGACAACAGAGTCAGAGAGGGGAAATAACTTCATTCTTTGTTCCACATACCCTACTCTCTCTGAGATCAAACTCTCTTAGAAACCACACCCTTTCAAGAAATAAAGAAAATGAAACTGCCCACAAATAAAACAAAAATCATCGCCACTATAGGGCCAGCCTCTGACACTGTCGAGACCCTGGTCCAGCTGATCAAGGCAGGGATGAATATTGCCCGCCTCAATTTCTCGCACGGGACATTCTCCGCACACCGAAAAACCATTGCCAGGATACGGGAGGCAGCCAGAAAATGCGACTGCCGGGTAGCCATTATGGCAGACCTGCCCGGCCCCAAGATGCGTATCGGCGCCATTGAGGGCGAACCCGTCCTGCTTGCCAGCGGGGAGCCCTTTATCCTCACCACCGAGGAGATCATCGGCAATGTCCGACGGGCCTCTGTCACCTACCAGGAACTGCCGCAGGTGGTCAAGAGAGGTGATATCCTCTACCTTGATGATGGCTTTATTCAGCTCATGGTTGACTCCGTACAGGGCCAGGAGGTCCGCTGCACGGTCCAGGTCGGCGGCAGATTACGTTCCCGCAAGGGGCTCAATCTGCCGGGCATTGATCTTGGCATCTCGGCCTTTACCGCCCATGACCGCAAGTGCCTGAAATTTGCCCTCCGACACGGGGTGGATGCGATCAGCCAATCCTTTGTCGCCAGCGAGGCCGATCTCAGGGACATCAGGGAGACGGCCAGACATCTTGGCTATTCCCCATTCATCATTGCCAAGATCGAACGCGCCGAGGCCCTCAATCACCTTGACGCCATCCTGCAGGCCTCAGACGGTCTGATGATCGCGCGCGGCGATCTGGGGGTCGATATCCCCATTGAGAAAATGGCCATCACCCAGAAGACAATCATGGCTCACGCCCAAATGGCCGGCTAACCGGTAATCACCGCCACCCAGATGCTGGAATCGATGATCAGCAACCGCAGGCCCACCCGGGCCGAGGCCACGGATGTGGCCAATGCCATTCTCGATGGCACAGACTGCATCATGCTCTCCGCCGAATCCGCCATGGGCGACTATCCGGTGGAGGCAGTGGCCATGCTCGCCTCCATCGGTTCCTCCATCGAAACCTTCCGTCCCGACTGCCCGCTCAAACGACAGCTCGTACTCGACAGTCACTGGAAAAAGGCCGCCACAGGCCTCATCGCCCTGGCCGTGGATTCCACCATTGCCCGCATAGAGCCGGCATTCCTCATCATCCCCACCCAGTCAGGGGCCACGGCCCGCAATATCGCCCGCTTCCGCCATAAGGTGTGGACCTTTGCCGTCTCCAGCTCGGAGAAGACCTGCCAGGAGCTCCTTTTTTCCTACGGGGTGCATCCTTTGGCCGCCTCTCCCATGCCTGAAGAGTGGAACCTCTATGCCGATGCCTTGCAGCAGCGCTACGAGCTTCCAGGTGAATTTTCCATCCTGACGGAAGGTCCCTCCCCGCGCCACCCGGATACCAATCACCGCATGGAGCTCATCCCGCTGGGGGCCGGATAAATCAGCACAGGGAGCAATTACTCCCACCTCTCACAGACAGGTGTGGACGTCGATCTCGCTGTTGCGGCACAAAGCACGGATGAGCAGAGGATGGGCAGATTATGGCGTTGACATCAAAGACAATTCCGAATACAACTTTAACTGTTCAGCGTCAATGTCGGGTTACGGCGCAAAAAGCCGCGCCTAACCCGACCTACTCCTGCGCCGCATGGGAACAAGAACCTGCTTAAGTTAATGACTTTGAGCCAACACCATGTACCCCAACCATTTAAAAACCTGGTCATTTCGCAAACAACTCCACACTATCATCCTCATCGCCTTGCTCTCTGTTCTGGGCTGTGGCCTCTTCAGCGCCTGGCGCCTCCATCTGTTCAGCTCCAGCCAGATGAGTCTCCAACAATCATCCCAGGCCCTTCAGGAGAGTCTCCATGCCAACTTCGAAAAAAAACGGCTCATCGGTGAAATCCATACCCAGCAGCGTCTCTATATGCAGTCCGGCAGGACGGAGAATCTCAACCTGATTCACAAATATTCAGACGGGCTGCGTCGCATGCTTTCAGCGGAAGAAAAAAAAATCCTGGCAGCATTTCTTGAAATGGTTGATACCCTGGAAATCCGGATGACCAGCTTGAATGGTAACACCAAGAAAATATTTCAAATCGAGAAGATGCTCGTCAGCCTCAGCGGACAACTGATAAACATCTCCAGCCAGGAACAGGGAGAAGTCATACGGCCTCTGATGAACGGGACCTGCCTGATACACCACCAACTCCTTGTGACCTCCATTCTCGCCAGCCAGATAGACACCTTGACCCGTATCCAGGAGGATGCGGCAGAGACATTTTCCGCTCTCGACACCAACCTGACCGCTCTTGGCAAGACATTCAACTCCGAGCAGCAGCAATTCATAGAAAAGCTGAAAACAAGCAATTACGAACTTGATGAAACCGTCCATACCATCACCGCCATCCGCATCGCCACACTCGAGACGCAGCACAAGATAGAGCAATACCTGGAGACCCTCAACAGTGGCACGACCCAGGATGCCCTGAGCAAATACAGCGAGGCGAGTACACTCATGGCCACGAGCCTGCAACTGGCCCGCACCAATCTTCTCATCATGTCCGCCAGTCTTATCGGGGCGGCATTCCTCTTCACTCTCATCGCCCTCTTCATGAATCAACGCATGATCAGGCCGCTGGTGGATTTTGTTGAGCTGCTCCGCCGGATGACGAAGATTCTGACCGGATTCCGCGGACAACAGGTGGCGGAAGACGAGAACCTTATTCAGCTCTCAGACATGGCCAGAAAGCGACATGATGAACTGGGCGAGGCGGCGCAGGCGGTAAAAGTGCTGATCACCCGCCTGCGCGAGCTCTCGCTCTTTCGACAAACCATAGAGGCCGACGAATCAACCGAAGAGATCTATGCCAGAATGGCCCAGATATTTGAGCATAAACTGGGGCTGGAACGATTTATAATCCTGAAGCAGGTCAATGAGAATTCCCCGGCACTGGTGCCCATATACAGCAATCCACCGGAGCTGGCCCTTGAACTTCCGGAATTGACCTTTACTGAGCATTGCCGCGCCAAACGGACCGGGATCATGATCAGCTCCCTGGAGACCCCGTTTATCTGCAAGCAGTACCCTTTTTCTGACCTTATGGATCATATCTGCCTCCCCATGCTGGTTAGAGGTCAGGTCATCGGGGTTGTTCAGTTTCTTTTTCCCCTTGACCTGCCTGAGGCGACACGGCACAGTAAGAATATGGCCGTAGAAGAGGCGAGATTCTATATCGCCGAGGCCCTTCCTGTCCTTCAGGCCAGGAACCTTATGGAGAAGCTGGAGGAGATGGCCACCAAGGATCCCCTCACCGGCCTCTACAATCGCCGCTACCTGGACTCGGTGATCGAACAACTCGTTGCGGGAGCCATCCGCCGGAAGAGCCCGATAGGCGTTCTGATGTGCGATATCGACCACTTCAAAAGGGTCAACGACCTCTTTGGCCATGACACCGGCGACTCTGTCCTGATCCAGATAGCAGATATCTGCCAGAGCTGTGCCAGACAGTCAGATCTGGTGATCCGCTTCGGGGGTGAAGAATTTCTGATCATCCTTCCAGATTGCGGAGAATCATGCGCCGCCACTATGGCGGAACGGATCAGGAACAAAGTAGAGGCCCATAAGGTTCATACGCCACACAGGACGCTCCGGCAGACGATAAGCGTTGGTGTGGCTGAATTTGCTCCCACCTCAAGCAAAAGCATCTGGGAAATAATCAAACTTGCCGACATTGCCCTCTACCAGGCAAAGGAGAATGGTCGTAATCAGGTTCTGATCTGCCAGGATGATACGGCAGGAGAAGGACAACAGGGACTGAAAGGCATCCCGTGACAGGCGCGGTCCCTTCCGCAGACAACAGTCCTGCGGAAGGGACCGGAAGAGTGATCAGACAAGCAACGAAGGTGCTGCCCTCAATATTTACTCAGAATCAGGCAAACTGCTCCCGCATCCGGGCCACGCCCTCATCCTCCAGATAGTCATCAAAGGGCATCATCTTATCAATCACCCCGCCGGGCAGGAATTCGACAATCCTGTTGGCCACAGTGTTGACAAACTGATGATCATGAGAGGCAAAAAGCAGCACCTCGGGAAAGGCGATGAGCGCGTCATTGAGGGCGGTGATCGATTCCAGGTCGAGATGGTTGGTGGGTTCGTCGAGGATCAGGGCATTGGCATCCGAGAGCATCATCTTGGAGAGCATACAGCGCACCCGCTCGCCC